>JACPDI010000012.1:10505-252750 GCA_016184105.1 Acidobacteriota bacterium | reverse complement strand
ATCGTCACCCCGATCGACCCGCAGCATGGGGGAATCAACGGATCACACGTCGCTCTCGAGCATCAATCGACCACGCTCATCCGCACCGTGGAGTCGCTACAGTAAATTGCTGAACCACGTTGTCTCAAAATCGTTGACACGCCGGAGGGACCCGCACGTCGGCGATTGACGGTGGGCGGTGAGATCGAAACTGCCAGCGGGTCGAAGCATCTTGGCATGCTGATGGGCCTGGACCGCGCGTCGCTATCCCTCCGACTCGTACGGCTATTGCTGAACATTACTCCATACGGTGCCAAGCAACGCTTCATGGCAACCGACCTGGCTCTTGGACCTGTGGCTTGCACGTCGCTGCTGGTGCCCAACGTGGACGACTACTACCAAGTGCTCCACGCTGTGTTTTCTCGTGGATTCGACCCGGTTGAGCGAGCGAGAGACGAGCACTTGCTGTTCTTAGAGTCCCACTTGCGTCTATCTTCTGCCGCACAGATCAAGCCTGTCGCCGATTTACTGGTGGCCCTTCAGATTTCGTCGCCCGAGTGGAACCGCCTGGTGTTTGCCTTCGCTCAGGACCTGCAAAGCCTAACAGCCGACGATCGTACCTTCAGCGACAACACGATGGCCGACCTAGCTGCGGTTATCAATCTGGCAAGAGTCGCGGAGGACCGTGGTGTTTCCAGCGCGAGTCTCTTGGCTGCGCTCAGGGGCTACCTCATTCGGCACGCGAGTTCGAAGCGGTGCAAAGACTCGCTCGAACGTCCGACGACGCTTTCGAAGGTGACACTTCCGATAGTGAATGCTGCGTTGGCTGCGGCCAGCGGTGGTGTGCAACCACCACCGATTACCGAACGGGACATCGAGTTCTCTGGGTTGACTGAAGCAGTAGATGAGCCAGGGTACTGGCGCTCGGATTCCGCACGAACGCTCCATTTAGACGCCACAGAGCTGCGGTTTCCCGATCAGCGCGAGATCACAAACCGGCAGTCGAACCTGTGGCGCCAGCGGCTGCACGAGTTCCTGGCCAAGCTTCGTGCGTGGAATGGATCCGACGAAACTTCTCCGAACGACTATTGGAACGAGAAGGCGATTCTGTTCGAGTCACTGCTGTCCATTACGTTGACCGATTCGGATCGGTCAGCACTCCTCCAGGAGTGGTGCGCCTTCATGAACGACTGGTACCTAAACACCACGGATGTGAGCGAATGGCTATACCGTTTGCGACATCTCCTCCAGTCAACGACGGATTCACAGTTCGGTGGCGCTACCGACGGATCGTGTGTCGCCCTGGCGAATCCCGCGCTATCGCTGTATCGCCACGTCGGCGGCTTGGCTGGGCCGTAGCAATGGATGCGAGGTTACACTTGGCTGCAGAGATCGCGGGCGGCGTGGAGGCCGCCGCGAGATGAGAACCGCACTTGTTCTTGTTCTTCTTGTCATCGGAGCTGTTGGCGCGGCACGTGCGATCGCACGTGCCGCTGTTGGAGAAGCGGGTCTCGCGGTCGCTCGTCAGCTACAGGATGTGCTGGCAGCGAAGTGGCGTGATGGAGAGATCCGCAGCGAAGTTATTTCCAGTACCCGAGAGACCGAGATTTCGCTGGGCCTATTACCCTCAGGCCAGCACGGCACCCTCACGCTGGTGTTGTCCGCTCGTTTGCCACAGCGGCCGCCGGTTGAGCCGCCAGGCACATTACAGATCCGAATCGGAGCCGGCCTAAACGTCAACCCCAACGCTATTCGCGGGCTGGTGCTGCGTTTTGTTCTCGATCCGAAAAGCCCGCAAGCGACCACCATCGACGCTTCAGACCGCCTGCGCGCCCTTGATTTGGATCCCTCAGCGTCGCTGGATAACGCATCGGCGGAGATCACGTTGGTGGAGTTCATCCAACTGCTGCGCGCCGATGTAATTGCGGGGCAGATTCTCGGACTCGATGTGTCGTTCACGGAAAAACAGCGTGACGCGATGCGAGATTTTGGAATGCGCGTGCTTCGGCCAGCACGGTAGAATCAAACGACGCGATGGTTGCCCTGGCGGCGCCACTTCAGTCGGGCGCCGAGGCCGTCGGTCAGTGGGAACGGATGAGGTGCGCGGAAATCGCCCCATAAAACCTGCGCGACGAAGCCCATCTATTTGGTGTAACCAGACCAAAAACGCGCTCTGCAAACGCCAAGATGCCCTGTACGTCGAGTCCTTCGATTCGTCACGAGCGCACGGAGCAACGCCGGGGGTACCGCAACGGCAGCAGAGAGCGGACGATCACCACGCCGGAGGGACCGCGGGCGGTCATCGTGCCGCGCGGGCGAATCGTCGGCAGCGAAGCGCGACGCAGGAGTTGCACAGCCAGCTGCTGCCTCGCTATGCGCGACGGACGCGTGAGATCGACGAGGCGATTCTCGGCTATCTGGGGGGCGTGAATAGCCGCCGCATCCGGACTGCGCTGAAACCGCTGTCGGCGAGCGGCACCTCTCCAAGAGCGCGGTGTCGCGGATCGTGGCCCGTCTGAAGGCGCTGTTTGCCACGTGGCAGGATCGCGATCTCTCGACAGAGCGCTACGCGGTGATCTTCCTCGACGGGTTCCATCTGAAGGTCCGCCTGGCGAAACGCGTCGTCTCGGTGCCGGTGCTTGCGGCGCTCGGCGTGGCGGAAAACGGCCAGAAATGCTTGCTGCAGCTGCGCCTCGCCGCATCCGAGGCCGAGGTGACCTGGGGCGCGGTCGTCACCGACCTTCAGCAGCGGGGCCTCGCGGCACCGCTCCTGCTCGTCGTCGATGGCAATGCCGGCTTGAAGAACGCGTTGAAACAGTGGGACGGCGTCCGCATCCAGCGCTGTGCCACCCACAAGCTCGAAAATCTGAAGGCGCATTGTCCCCAGCATGCGCGTGCAGAGATGAAACGCGACTACGACCGCATCATCTACGCCGACGATGGCCGCGCCGGACGCGCCGCCCATGATGCGTTCGTGAAGAAGTGGTCGACGCTCTGCCCAGCGGTCGCGAAATCGCTGGAAGAAGCCGGTCTGGAGCTCCTGACCTTCTATGCCTTCCCCCAGGAGACGTGGAAATCGATTCGGACCACCAGCACGATCGAGAATCTCAATCGCGAATTTCGTCGTCGGACGAAAACGCAGGCGTCGTTCAGCACCGAAGCCGCCGCGCTGACCGTGGTCTACGGCCTGGTCGCTTTCGGGCAGATTCAACCGCGAAAAATCGATGGTTACACGAAGCTGCCGTCGTTCCTCGAGAAGGAGTGGAAGAAAGTCGCGTGAGGACGTAGAGTGGTCAACCGTCAGCAGCCGGTTACGCCATCAGGCAATTTCCACAAGACTCGGGACGGATCCTAGCCGAGAAGGGAGCGATCTCAGTTCGCTCCCTTCTCGATTCTTCGTGGCGGCCAATGGGGTCGGCGTGAGCGTGGCCAGCGGGCGAGCTCGCCGCGTACGAGCGCCAGACGGTGGTGTTCGGCTGTTGTTAGTTAGTACCAGGCCGTGTTGCTCGCCCAGACCGGGTACACGCCGCTGTAGATCACCAAGTTTCCGTCGCTCTGGACCACGAGGTAGGCGCCGTTGTAGCCCGATGTGCCCGAGGCCCACCTCGCGTAGCCGCTGGCGTCATAGACCACGAGATTCCCGTCTCCCTGCATGACCGCCTGGCCTGGTGATGTGCCCCAAGTGCCGGAATCCCAGAGCGGCTGACTTCCGTAGTAGAGCACAAGATTACCGTCCCCCTGGTAGATGAGCGTGAAGCGGCCGTCGGCAGACGTCCGGGATTGGCCTGCATAGAGCGCCTCATTCGACCGTAGCCCGAAGCCGCTGGGCGTCGGCGTGTACGTGAGCGAGAAGTCACGGACGGACCTCATGAACGCCCACGTCCCGTCCCATTCCGCGAGCGTGGTTGTCGGCGCGCCGGTCCAGTTGATGACCGCGTACATGTCGGGCGCAAGGCCCGAGCGGCGCATGTTCCGGTACATTTCCCCCTGCTGCATCAGCCCGTCGTACCATCCCCACGATCCCGCGGCCCAGAAGATGACCCCGAAGCTCATTCCGTTTGCGCGCACCGAGTTCTGGATCGAGACCAAGTCGCTGACACTGCCGCCGGCGTTCCAGTCGTGATCAAGTTGGGCATACTGGATGCCCCATCCCGTCCTGGCGATTGTCTCGTTATTCACGTCACGGTAGAACGCGCTCAACGTCGCGGCAGTCTGGGTTGGATACGCTTCCTGCAGGATGACCTGCATGCCGCCAAGTCCCGGTTCGCTCCGGGCGAGTCGGATGAACTCCGCCGTTTGCTGCACGGCGTACCAGTAATCCATCGGCTGCTGGCCAGTGGTCAACGGCTCGTCAATCTCGAGGTAGTCGGGCGTCCCGCCGAGATCGCGGAATCGACGAAAATTACCCACGACCCCGGCCCAACACGCCGCGGCCGTTGTGCAATGGGGCTTGAGCGCGCCCGTCGCGACAACGAGACGCTTGCCCGCCGCTCGGATGTTGGAGAAGCACTGCGCGAGTTCGCCGTCACTGAGAGTAGCCATGAACTGGTGAGCGTTGCCGAAGAAGTCGGTACGCTCCCAGCCTGTCGGCCATGAACCGGGGTTCAGGCAGGCATCTCGAAATGGAACGCCGTTGGGGATCGGAACGGTGTTCATCGTCGGCTCGACTTGCAGGATTGGATAGTGAGCCTGTGCCGAGAGCCGATTAGACGTCACGACGAAGAGCATGAACACGACAGCCAGAGTTCGACGCGGATACATGGGCCCCCCTCGATAATGCGCGCGCGCTCGCCAACGGCACGCCCGACGACAACAGAGTTACAGTGAGGGGCCGCAATTGATGTTCCACAAACCGGACCCGCTGAATGGACACCGAGACTGCGGCGCCCACGTCGAGGGCGTTCAAGTGTGTGAGTCAGGTAACGAAAACGTCGGACCGCAACGGCGCGCGCACGTGTGCGGCGATCCAGGCACACGGTGGAAAAAGGTGTAACGACGCGCCGACGTGCGGTCTGTCTGATGCTGCTACCACGGACCGCAGGGCGAGGTCCGATTTCCTTGCCGCATGTGTGAGACCTCTTCAGCCCCAGTTGACCGGCCGGGCTTCAGCAGCTCCGCCCGCGAGTGGTGACCACGAGGAGATCGAGAAGCGGCAAGTGATGCTATGTGCCGGAATCGACTTGATGGCGCAGATCGCCCGGCGAGACTCTCGTCTTGGTGGCGCCTCCTTGATGCGGCCGTCGCCTTCGCTAGTCAGCGGCGTATAGCACGAGCTTTGAAGAGTCGACGCTGTCACGTTTCAAGAGCTACTGGGATATCGCTTGGAAGACCTGCGTGCCGTTGTAGTACCCTGCCGTTGCATGTCCAGTCGTCGCGCGTGGGTCGCGGCTATCGGGTTCACAGTTCTCCTCGCATCACTCTCCGCTGGCCTTCCTGCGGATGGATTCTTCGCAGGAGATCCTGGCGTCAAGCTGATAGCCGCGCAGGCTGCTTGGGAACATCCGCTGAGACCGTTGGAGCTGGACCTGCCGAGAATCAACGGAGCGCCAGCGCCGCAGTTCTTGTCGCCGTTCTTCGTGCACCACGAAGGTCACGCGCATGCCATAACGTCTCCTTTGTTCCCGATCCTGTCTGCTCCATTCATCGGGTTCTTCGGCGTGCGAGGCGCGTACGTATTGCCCATTTTCGCGTTTGGCCTCCTTCTCGTTTGCATGGGCGTTCTGGCGGAGCGCCTGAGGCTTGCGGCCGGCACGATTGGAATCCTCCTTACGGCTTTCTGTTCGCCAATGGTCTTCTACGGGTTGGAATATTGGGAGCACTTACCGGCACTTGCGGCCGTGATGGCGGGGGTGACCCTGCTCGCTGTCGGGCGGACGGGTTGGAAGATCGCTGCTGCGGGCCTGCTGCTCTCGCTTGCTGCACTATTGCGGCCGGAGGGCGTCTGGTTCTGCATCGCTGGTGGACTTGCAGCCATGACGATCCTTCCGTCGAGATCCAGAGCGGTCCTCGCCATGGCTTTCGCGGCTGGAATGCTGCCGATCGTTGTCTTCAATTACCTGCACTTCGGAAACCTCTCTGGAGTGCATGTCTCCAGTAATCTCGGCGCGCTTGTCACGGACTGGCCTCGATCTCGGATCATGCTGCTCGATCGCTGGTTCGGCCCAAGCGGCAACTGGGCCGTCGCGCTGGCGCTGATGTTGATGCTAGTCGGCTTCCTGTGGGGCGCAACGCCGGGGGGTCGCATAGCAGGCTATTTTGGTTTGGGTCTGCTCTCCACTGGGGTCGCGCTTGGCTGGCTGCCCCGCGAGAATCTCTGGGCTGCTGCCCCGACCGCCGCGCTGGCTCTGGCTCCCGTGGAGCCGGGCCAAGGTCCTTCTATCGCGCGTGCAGTCGGGTGGGCAACTCTTCTGGGCATCGTTGCTGTCATAGCCACTGCACCGAATGATGGAGGAGCTCAGTGGGGGCCGCGCTATATTCTTTTCGCAGCGCCCGTACTGCTGCTCGTCGCCGCACACAAGATACGGATTCTGTGGACAGACCACGGCGCAGAGCGATGGTTCGCTCGTGCGGCTGTTGTGCTCGTGCTCGTTGCCGCACTCGTGACCACGAGGGCTGCGTATCGCGAATTGCGAGCGTCCAAGCGCTATTACTCTCGCCTGGCTTATGCGACGGCTCTCGCCAGCCACGACGTGTCCTTCATCGTTTCCAATATTTGGTGGTTCGATCAAATAAACGCGGGAGCGGCCGTCAACGCAACCTTCTTATACGCGAAGGATGCCGCCGCAGCACAGGCCGCTCTTCGACAGACCTCCCCTGCGACGGTGTTGTTAGCGACTTCCGAAGAATCCGAATTCCTGACGACGCTGGGCGCGTGGGCTGAAGGCACCTGTTATGTCAACAAGGATCGGCAAGAGCTAGCGGAAAGACGAGTCGTGCTGCAGCGCGTCGAATGCAATGTGGCAACTACGGCCAGGCCGAGTGCACGATAAGGACGAAGTGCCTCACCCTGGCTGGCGAGTTGGTTCGGCTTGGTTCGGCCTGGTGCTCTCCTACGGAAAAGGCGATGGTTGACGCCTTTCACAGCGGCGTCGCTGCCGCGATCCAGATCGCTACCGGTTGACGTGGAACCGCGAGCACATCGGCAGCGCGACGGTGCGTTCGAGTGAGAGGATCCACCGCTCCGCGGCACGGCCCGAGGAACTGGCCTTCAGGGAGGTCACAATGAAGTCGGGCGCTCCCATTATTGAGGAGCTGCTCCGAGTTCGCGGAGGACATCGGCAAGGCGCACGACTTCGGCGTCGACGAGATCGCCGCGCTCTTCGCCAACACGAGGTCGAACAGCCCGAAGGACTTGTTCGCGAATTTCCGAAGCGTACGACGCGTCATCAGAAGGCCTCGTTGCCCGTATCTCGTCGTGGCGGCGTGTGCGTTCGACGGATTCGGAAACTGTGGTAGGGGGTGCTGCGCGCATGAAGTTTGACGTCGAATTCAAGAACCGCGATGGCAGCGTGCGGATTGAACGAATTGAGGTAGAAGGCCGCCGCGCGATCGATTTCATGGCGTCGAACGCTCAGGGTTTCCTGCAGGTCTGCAAGTTCGTGCACGACCAAGCCGGAGAGCACCGGGGGATGGCGGTGGGTTTGCCGGGTTTGGCGATCCAATTCAATTACGCGGATGGACGAGCGGTGGTCGTCCGTGATGCGGCAGGCGACGGCGAGTATCGCCTGCTTCCACGCGTCGTGCTGCCGTTTCAAATGAAAGTGCCGGCGGGAATCCTGAGAAAGGGCGGAGCGGACACAATCATGCTCCTCCGGCTCGGCGCAGCCGCGAATGCCTTACAGACGGTCCTCGCCCAACATGCGCAAGTGCCGGAGCAGCGCGGACTCGTGGATCAGCGGAACCTCGCGCACTTGTCGATCTTCGTCGTCTCGTACATCCAGGAGGTCGCGAAGATCATCTACGGCGACAAGAGCCACGCGGGGCGCCTCTGGGAGCTCGCGGAGCGCGGCGTTGAAAGAGGTCGTCAACTGCCGCACGAATCACTGGATGAATGCCGAGGATTGCTTTCGCCAAATGGTCCCCTGATTGCGAGACTCGCGGCAATTCGCAATCTTGTCGGGTTTCATCTGCTGCCGCCGGATTTCAAGAAGTGGCTCGACGCGAAGGCTGAGGAGGATGAAGTCGTCCTGGAAGCGATGCCCGATCCGAATCGCCCGGACTGCGTTTTCCTCGGTTCGCTTCAGGCGACAGCGGAAGCTTGCCACCAGCCAGACGACCCTCGTTTTTTCGCTGACGCAACTCGACTCGCGCTCACCCTGCCGTACGTGATTGAAGCAGCACACACGGGTCTCCTTGCGGACCATGGCTTCGACGTGGGGCGCTTTCTTGCTTTCGACGTTGCGGCTGTGTTTAGCGATCGTGCGAAATGGGACCGATCCCCCACACTGCCCTGACGGTCGGCGGACCGCTGTGTGGGCGCAGAGCAACTACCGATTAACACTACGCCGCCCCGCCACGAAAACTGTCGAGTTGCCGGAGCCAAAGGCTGACTTGGTTCCAACTGACGAAACTTAGGCTCGCCACGTCTTCGTCAGCACTCTCGGGTGGCGCCAAATAATTGAAAGGCGAGGCGAGCGGAGCGCAAGTGCGGACAAGACGTCAAGCGAACGAGGGTTCGATGGTGTTCATCCGACCAACGCCGCTTTTAGCGAGGGCTAGCTATCAGTCTAGCGGTTAGCTGGCAGAGTCCGGAAGGTGAAACGGCGGTCCCACAACTTCCGTTCGGTCATCAACACTGAGTTCTTCTGCGTGTTCTGCGCGTTCTGCGGTAGACCTCAGGAGCTCACGCCACCCGCTTCAGAACCACCAGCGACCACGCCTCGACTTTGAGCGTCTGCAGCGAATCGTGGACGCGATCCGTGCGCCCCTCGTCCGGAGGCTGCAGTTCGTTGGTGTCCAGCACCACGGTCCACTGCTGACCCCACGCGCCGTCCGGCAGGACGAAATCGATCGGCTCCGAGTGCGCGTTGAACAGCACGTAGAAGCTGTCGTCCACCACGCGCTCCCCGCGGCTGTTCGGCGTCGGAATCGCCTGCCCGTTGAGAAAGACGCCGAGGCTTTTCGCGAACCCCTGCCGCCAGTGCTCTTCGGACATCTCCTCGCCGCCCGGCGTGAACCAGCCGATGTCGCTCACCTCGGATCCGCGGATCGCGCGCCCCTGGAACCAGCGGCGGCGGCGGAACACCGCGTGCTTGTGCCGGAACTGCACGAGCGATCGGACGAACTCGAGGAGCGATCCGTCCGCCTCGTTCCAGTCGTACCAGGAGATCCCGTTGTCCTGGCAGTACGCGTTGTTGTTGCCTCGCTGCGTGCGGCCGATCTCGTCACCGCCGAGCAGCATCGGAACTCCCTGCGACAGGAGCAGCGTCGCCAGGAAGTTGCGGAGCTGCCGCTCGCGCATGCGCGTAATCTCCGGATCGTCGGTCGGCCCTTCGGCGCCCATGTCCCACGAGCGATTGTGGCTCTCGCCGTCACGGTTCTCCTCGCCGTTCGCCTCGTTGTGCTTCTCGTTGTAGGACACGAGATCGCGCATCGTGAACCCGTCGTGCGCGGTCACGAAGTTGATGCTCGCGAACGGCCGCCGCCCGGTGCGCTCGTACAGGTCGGAGCTGCCCGTGAACCGGTACGCGAACTCCCCCATCGTCTGATCCTGGCCGCGCCAGAAGTCCCGGACGGTGTCGCGATACTTGCCGTTCCACTCGGACCACTGCGGCGGGAAGTTGCCCACCTGGTAGCCCCCTTCGCCGACGTCCCACGGCTCGGCGATCAGCTTGACCTGGCTGACAATGGGATCCTGCTGGATGAGATCGAAGAACGCCGACAGACGATCGACGTCGTGCAGCTCGCGCGCGAGTGCGGCGGCCAGCTCGAAACGGAACCCGTCGACGTGCATTTCGGACACCCAGTAGCGCAGGCTGTCCATGATGAGTTGGAGCACGTGCGGGTGGCGCATGTTCAGGCTGTTGCCCGTCCCCGTGTAGTCCGTGTAGTGCCGCGGGTTGTCCCCCATCAGCCGGTAGTACGCGGCGTTGTCGATCCCCTTGAAGGACAACATGGGCCCCATGTGGTTGCCTTCGGCGGTGTGGTTGTAGACCACGTCGAGGATCACCTCGATCCCGGCGCGATGCAGTTCCTTGACCATCGCCTTGAATTCCTGTACCTGTCGGCCCCCCTGCCCGCTCGACGAGTACTCGGCGTGCGGCGCGAGATACCCGATGGAGTTGTAGCCCCAGTAGTTGCGCAGGTTCCGCTCGCGCAGATGCGCGTCGTGCACGAAGTGGTGCACCGGCATCAATTCCACCGCCGTCACACCGAGCTGGAGCAGGTGCTCGATCGCGGCCGGGTGGCCGAGCCCTGCGTACGTGCCGCGAAGCTCCTCCGGGATCTTCTGGTGGCGCATCGTGAAGCCCTTCACGTGCGTCTCGTACACCACCGTCCTGTGCCACCCCGTCTTCGGCGGACGATCGTTCCCCCAGTCGAAGTACGGCGCGATGACGACGGCTTTCGGCATCGCCGGCGCGCTGTCGTCCGTATTTGGCGCCCCGTCGGGGTCGGAGAAGTTATAGGGAAAGACCGACTGGCTCCATTCGATGGTCCCTTCGATCGCCTTCGCGTAGGGATCGAGCAGGAGCTTCGACGGGTTGCAGCGATGGCCGCGATCCGGATCCCACGCTCCGTGCACGCGGAAGCCGTACCGCTGCCCCGGGCCGACAACCGGCAGGTACCCGTGCCAGCAGAACGCCGTCGTCTCCGGCAGATCGACGCGCGTCTCCTCGCCGTGCTCGTCGAACAGGCACAACTCGACACGCTCGGCGACTTCCGAGAAGACGGAGAAATTCGTCCCGCTGCCGTCGTACGTCGCGCCGAGTCGATATGGTTGCCCGGGCCACACTTGCAGCTTCGACGGCTGGCGGCCGCCGCCGCCGCGGCGTTCCTCGCGCCGCTGGTCCTCTGCTTCCGCTGATACGGGTGTCACGGTGTTCCCTCCGTCGCCTCTCAAGGATGAGTCAGGCAGTCGCCACACGAAAACGCAAAGCGTGTGCCGCGGAAGATCGCCGCAACTGCTGATAATCTCGCTTTTTTGACAACCCCGGCGGTCGTGGGCTACGCTGATGGGCAGTGCAGCGTCAGTTTCACCACCACGTGCGCCATCATCATCATCCCGCCCCGGCGGGCCGATGGACCTCCGCGCACGCGCTGCGACACTGATTTTCGGCGCACAACGAGCTGTCCTGAGCCCCGCCGGGTCCAACCCGCGCGGGGCTTTTTTTTGTTACTGATGCCGCTCTCGAGAAGATGAGATGAATTTCACGAAGCTCGCCGGTCTCATTCCTGCGGTCGTCCAGGACGACGAGACCAACCAGGTGCTGATGGTCGGATTCATGAACGCGGAGGCGCTTGCGAAAACGCGCGAGACCGGGTTGGTCACCTTCTTCAGCCGGACGCGCGGCGCGCTCTGGACGAAGGGGGAAACCTCGGGCAACCGGCTGCGTGTCAGGCGCCTGCTCGCCGACTGCGACGACGACACGGTGCTCGTGCGGGTCGAGCGGCTCGGCGACGGGAAAGTGTGTCATACGGGAACGGTGTCGTGCTTCACAAGGGAACTGACATGACGCTCAAACTTGGCATTCCGAAAGGCTCGCTGCAGGACGCCACCGTGCAGCTCTTCGCGCGGGCCGGATACAACATCTACGTCAGCTCGCGCTCGTACTTTCCGGCGATCGACGATCCGACGATCAGCTGCATGCTCATTCGCGCGCAGGAAATGGCGCGCTACGTGTCGGACGGCGTGCTCGACGCGGGGCTGACCGGCGCCGACTGGATTGCCGATTATCGCGCCGGCTGTCCGGACGCGTCGCTCGAGGTCGTCACCGACCTGGTGTACGCGAAGCAGAGCTTCGGCACCGTGCGCTGGGTGCTCGCCGTCCCCGAAGATTCGCCGTTTCAGCGCCCGGAGGACCTCGAGGGGCGCACGGTGGCGACCGAACTCGTGCGCGCCACGCAGGCGTACTTCACCGCCCGGGGCGTCCGGGTCGACGTCGAGTTCTCGTGGGGAGCCACAGAGGTCAAGCCGCCGGTTCTCGCTGACGCGATCGTCGAAGTCACCGAGACCGGCTCGTCGTTGCGCGCCAACCGCCTCCGCGTGATCGACACCGTCCTCGAGTCGAACACGCAGCTCATTGCCAACGCCGCGTCGATGAGCGACGAGTGGAAGCGGACGCGTGTCGAGCACCTGTCGCTCCTGCTGCGCGCGGCGATCGCGGCGCAAGGCCGGGTGGGGATGATGCTCAACGTGCGGCGAGGCGATCTGCAGGGGGTCCTCGATCTCCTGCCCGCGCTGCGCCGCCCGACGATTTCGCCGCTCAGCGAGGACGACTGGGTGGCGGTGAACACGATCCTCGAAGAACGGACGGTCCGGGAATTGATCCCTCGCCTGAAGGCCGCGCGTGCCGAAGGCATCGTCGAGTACCCGCTCAACAAGATTGTGGTGTGACGTGCGAGTGATAGCGTCGTCCAACGAACACGCTGTCGCCCGGATCCTCCGCGGCGCGAGGCAGCAGGATGCCGGCGTCGTGCGGCGCGTGCGGGGCATCGTCGCCCGCGTGCGGCGGCACGGCGACGCGGCGTTGCGCGCGTACGCCACGAGATTCGACGGGCTCCGCACGCGCGAGCCGCTGTTCGTAGACCCGGCCAGGATCCGGGTGGCCGGGCGCGACGTCGAACCGGCACTGCGGCGGGCGATCCGTACCGCCGCGGCGAACATCGAACGCGTGGCGCGACGCGAAGTGCCGCAAAGCCGTACAGTCCGCGCTGGCGCCGGGGTCACCATCGAGCTTTGGACGCGCGCTCTCGCGCGCGTCGGGTGCTACGTGCCGGCCGGCCGGAACCCCCTGGTCTCGTCGCTGCTGATGACGGCGATACCGGCGCGCGTGGCCGGCGTCCCGTCGATCACCGTGGCCTGCCCGAACCCGGTGCCCGCCATTCTCTATGCCGCGCGCGTCGCGGGCGTCACGCGCGTGCTGCGCGCGGGGGGCGCCCACGCCATCGCCGCGCTCGCCTATGGCACCGAGACGGTGGCGGCGGTCGACAAGATCGTCGGCCCCGGCAACGCGTATGTGGCCGCCGCGAAGGCGCTCGTGGCTGCCGACTGCGCCATTGATTTCTACGCCGGGCCGACCGAGCTGGTCGTGCTGTCGGAGGGCGGCGATGCGGAGTGGATTGCCGCGGACCTGATCGCGCAGGCCGAACACGACCCGGACGCGCGCGCGATTCTGGTGACGACCGACGCCCGGCTGGCCGAGGGTGTCGCGGCGCGCGTGCGTGCCGGCGCGGCGTCGTTCGGCGCCGCGGCCGAGAGCGTCCGGCGCAACGGCGCAGCCATCGTGACTCGCACGCTGCGCGAGGCGGTGGCGCTCGTCGATCGCATTGCGCCCGAACATCTCTGGTGCGACAACGACGGCATCGCCGCCTCCATCCGCAACGCAGGCACGATCTTCGTCGGCCCATACAGCGTTCCCGCGCTGGGCGACTACGTGACCGGCTCGAATCACGTGCTGCCCACGGCCGGGGCCGCGCGCGCGCGCGGCGGGCTGAGCGCCGCGGACTTCGTCCGGACCACCACGGTTCAGCACGTGACGAGGCGCGGCGTCGCCGCGCTTCGGCCCGCCGGCGTCCTGCTCGCCCGCTCCGAGGGGCTGCACGGCCACGCGCGGTCGATCGAGGTGCGCCGATGAATGCCACGACCGGTTACCGGCGCCCGCAGGTCGCGTCCGAGGGGTTGCGGCTCCACCTCAACGAGCACACGGGTGGCTGCTCGCCTCGCGTGCTCGCTCGGCTTCGGGCGCTCGACGCCACCGCCGCGTCGTTCTACCCCGACTACGCCGCGGCGGTCGCGGCCACGGCGACATGGTTTGCCATCCGCCCGGACCAGTTCGTGTTGACCAACGGGATGGACGAAGGGATCTTCGCGGCGGCCATCCTTGCGCTTCGCGGCCGGTCCGACGCCGAGGGCATCGTGATCGAGCCCGCGTTCGAGGTGTACGACGCGTGCGTGCGGTGCCTGTCGGGGCGCGTCGTGCGCGTGAGCCTCGGAGCGGACTTCACGCTGACCGCCGGACAGGTGCTCGACGCGCTGACGCCGCGCACCCGGATCATCTTCCTGAACACCCCGCACAACCCGAGCGGCGCGGTCGTGCCGCGAGCCGTCATCCAGCAGATTGCGGCAGGCGCGCCCGGCGCGATCGTCTTCGTGGACGAAGCCTACGTCGACTTCGCCGGCGGGTCGGTCGTCGACCTGGCCGTCACGTCGCGCAACATGCTGGTCGGACGTACGTTCGCCAAGGCGCACGGGCTGGCCGGGTTGCGCCTTGGCGTGGTCGTCGGAGCAGAGGACACGATCGCGGCGCTGAAGGCCATCGTCCCCCCCTACAGCATCAACTCGTACGCCGCTGCGGCGCTCGTCGCCGCGCTCGAAGACCGCGACTACGTCGAGGACTACGTGAGGCAGTCCGAGCGCTCGCGGCAGATGCTGTATGCCTTCTGCGAGCGGCGCGGGCTGTTCGCCTACCCGAGCGCCGCGAACTTCGTGCTGATCCGCGCCGGCGATCGGGCCAGGCCGCTGGCGGCCGCGCTGTCGTCGCGCGGGATCTTCGTGCGCGATCGCTCGGACCAGCCCGGCTGCGGCGGCTGCATCAGGATTACCGCCGGCCTCGTGCAGCACACGCAGGCGGCCATCGATGCGTTGGAGGAGCTGCTATGAGGCGGGGCGTCATCGATCGTCGGACCACCGAAACGCAGATCCTCGTGACGCTCTCGCTTGACGGCAAGGGGCGCTACGCCGTGTCCACCGGCATCCGGTTCCTGGATCACATGTTGGAGCTCGTGGCGCGCCACGGCGGCTTCGACCTGACCGTCCGGGCCACGGGAGATCTCGACGTTGACCAGCACCACACCGTGGAGGATCTCGGTATCGCGCTTGGCGAGGCGGTGTCAGCCGCGCTCGGCGACCGCCGCGGCATCAATCGCGCCGGATACTTCGTCATGCCGATGGATGAGACGCTGGGCGTCGCCGCACTCGATCTCGGCGGCCGGCCGCATGCCGTCGTCGATCTGAAGCTCCGGGTCAGGCGCGTCGGCGACCTGCAATCCGAACTGCTGCACGACTTTTTCGGCGGCTTTGCGCAAGGCGCCCGCGCCAACGTGCATCTCAAGGTGCTGTACGGGCGCTCCAGCCACCACCAGATCGAGGCGCTGTTCAAGGGCTTTGCCCGCGCGCTGCGCATGGCGTGCAACCGCGACGCGCGCCTCCGGCGCACGATGCCGAGCACGAAGGGGCTGCTGTGACCGGCTCGGTTGAGGTGACGCTCCTCGATTACGGTGCCGGCAACCTCTCGTCGGTTGAGAAGGCGCTCGTGCACGTGGGGTTCCGCGTGAGCCGCGCGCGGCGCGCGGCCGAGATCGTCGACCGCGGCGCACTCATCATTCCTGGTGTCGGACATTACGCCGCGACCGGCGCCCTCGGGGGCGAGTTTCGCGCCGCAGTGGCGCAGCACATCCGGCGCGGCGCGCCTCTCCTGGGTATCTGCCTCGGCCTGCAATATCTGTTCGAGGGGAGCGATGAAGCGCCGGACGTGCCGGGGCTTGGGCTGCTCGCGGGGCGCTGCTTCCGGCTCGGTGGCGACGTCAAGGTTCCCCACGTGGGGTGGAACACGCTCGAGACCGTTGGCGACTCGCGCCTGTTGCAGGGCATCGGCCGCCTCGCCGTGTACTTCACGCACTCGTACGCGGCGCCGGTGACCGGCCAGGCCGTCGCGACGACCACCCACGGCCTTCCGTTTGCGAGCGTCGTCGAGCGCGCGAACGTGTTCGGCGTCCAATGGCATCCGGAGAAATCCGGAGAGGCGGGCCTCTCGGTCCTGCGCAATTTTCTGGAGGTCGCGCGATCGTGCTGACCAGGCGAGTCATCGCGTGTCTGGACGTCCGCAACGGCTGCGTGGTGAAGGGTGTGCAGTTCGAAGGGCTGCGGAACGCCGGCGACCCGGCGGCGCTCGCGCGCCGTTATTACGAAGAGGGGGCCGACGAGATCGTCATCCTCGACGTCACCGCCACGATCGAGGAGCGCCTGGCCCTCGCTGATACCGTCGCCGCGGTCGCACGCCAGGTGTTCGTGCCGCTCGCCGTCGGCGGGGGCATTCACACGCTGGATGCGGCCTCGGCGGTGTTCGATGCCGGCGCGGACAAGGTGTGCGTCAACAGCGCCGCCCTTGCGGACCCTCCGCTCATCACGCGCATCGCGGAGCGTTACGGCAGCCAGGCGGTTGTCGTCGCCATCGACGCGAAACGCGAGGGGGCGGGCTACGCGGTGTATTCGCGCTCCGGGCGGGTCCCAGCCGCCCGGGACGCGATCGAGTGGGCCCGCGAGGCGACCGACCGCGGTGCCGGCGAGCTGCTGCTGACATCGATCGATCGCGATGGCACCCGCGCCGGATTCGATTGCGCGCTCACCGCCGGCGTGTCGTCCCTCGTCGCCATCCCGGTGATCGCATCGGGTGGCGCCGGCGCGCCCGAACATTTCGCCGAGGTGTTCACCGACGGGCGCGCCGATGCGGCGCTCGCCGCGTCCATTTTCCATTTCGGCGATCACGCCATCGCGGCGCTCAAGGGCTATCTCTCGTCGCGGGGAGTGCCAGTCCGATGCTGATCCCGGCGATCGATCTCCAGGGGGGACAGGTCGTGCAGCTCGTGCAGGGCGAGTCGCTGGCCCTCGCGTTCGACGATCTGGACGAGTGGCTGCAGAAGTTCGCCGCGTTTCCTCTCGTGCAGGTGATTGACCTCGATGCCGCGAAGGGAACGGGACGCAACGATGCGCTCGTCCAGCGCGCCTGCGCGGCGTTGCCGTGCCGGGTGGGCGGCGGCGTACGGAGCGTCGAAAGAGCCGTGCAGTTGCTCGAGGCGGGCGCGCGCGAGGTGATCGTCGGCTCCTCCCTGTTCCGAGATGACGGGGTCGATGTCGAGTTCGCGCGTCGAGCCGCCACGGCGGTGGGCGTCGAGAGACTGGTCGCCGCCGTCGATTCGCGCAAGGGCAAGGTCGCCGTCCGGGGCTGGAGGGCGTCCGTGGACCTCGAACCGGCGGAGGCGGCTCGCGCCCTCGAGCCGTTCGCCGGCGGCTTTCTCTACACCATCGTGGACGGCGAAGGGCTCATGCAGGGCATCGACCTCGCCGCGGTACGCGCGGTGCGGGACGCCACCAGCCGGCGGGTCACCGCGGCCGGCGGCATCCGGTCCAGGCGTGAAATCGACCTCCTCCACGAAATGGGAGTCGACGCGGTGGTCGGGATGGCCGTGTACACCGGAAAAATCGACCTTCGGCCTTCTGGCCGATGAACCTTTCGCAGCGGCGGCCTCAAGAGCGACCTGCCGCTGACGCTCGAAAGCGGAGGCCGGCGCAATATCCGGAGGCGCCTGAACGACGGCACCGGCTCGGATATCAACTTCAAGACCTTCTCCGGCGACGTCAGGATCAGAAAGAACTGAGCCTGCCCACTGGCCACCGGCCACTGCCTGAGATAGTCTCTCCGCGATGCGAAGAGCGTCTCGGGCAGTGGCGCCGCTGCTGTGCGCGGCCCTCCTCGCGGGCGGCTGCGCCCGTCCCTCCTCCACCGGCTTCTCGACCGAACGCGCGCGCACACACGTGCAGGTGCTTGCCGGCACGATCGGATCGCGCCCCGCTGGCAGTGAGGCCAACGATCGGGCGAGGCAGTACGTCGTCGATCAGCTCCGCTTGTTCGGATTCGACGTGCGGGTACAGGTGGCCGATGCCAGGCGGCCCGAGTTCGGGCACAGCGCCCGGGTCCAGAACATCATCGCCCTTCGCCGCGGCGTGCAGCCCGAGGCCATTGCGCTGGTCTCGCATTACGACAGTTCCTCTGCCGCGCCGGGCGGCGCCGATGACGGCCTCGGCGTGGCGGTCAGCCTCGAGGCGGCGCGGGTGCTGTCCGCGATGCCGCTGCGCCACACGCTGGCGGTGCTCGTCACCGACGCCGAAGAACTGGGACTCATGGGAGCGGCCGCGCTGAACACGGACCCGGTGGCGCGGCAACTCCGCGCCTACGTCAACATCGAGTCTGTTGGATCCGCTGGCCCTTCGCTGCTTTTCGAGACCGGGCCCGGCAACAGCTGGATCGTGGACGTGTGGGCAGCGCATGCGCCGCGCCCATACGGTGGCTCGTTTGCACTCGAGGTCTATCGGCGTATTCCGAACGACACCGATTTCACGATGCTCAGGCGCCTCGCCGTGCCGGGGCTCAATTTCGCGTCCATCCTGGACGGTTACGCCTATCACACGGCGCGCGATACCGCCGACCGCCTCGCCCCCTTCACCATCGACCAGACCGGCCACAACGTCGTCCGCGTGGTCCAGGCGCTTGATGGAACGGATCTCGCCCGGCGGACGCCGGACCAGGCGGTGTACTCCGACTTGCTGGGCCGCACGGCGTTCAGCATGGGGCCGATGGCCGCCGCGTGGATTGCGGGCCTGGCGGTACTGCTCGGGGCGCTCGCCTGGTTCAAATCGCTGCGCGCCGCGGTCGTCGTCGTAGGGGGCGGGCGATTTCTGCTGACGGCGTTCTGGTCTGCGATTGGCACCGCGGCCGTGCTGGCCAGCATGATTGCTGCGGCGTGGCTGCTCCGCGAGGCCCGCGAGGTCTATCACCCGTGGTATGCGCGCCCGGAGCGGTTGTTCGTGTTCACGGCGGCGATCGGCGTGCTCGCGGGCTGGACGATCGCGCGCGCCGGGGCGTTTCTGCCGTACGCGATGCGCGGAACGCGCCATCCGGTGCTCGCGTGGGCCATCGCGCTTCCCGTCTGGATTCTGCTCGCAGCCGCCGCGTCGTATTACCTGCCTGCCGCCGCGTACCTCTTTAACGTCCCGCTGCTGGTCGCCGGGGTGCTGCTGCTCGTAACACCGCTCGCGCGGACGGCCGCGGTCAGGCTCAGCTCGTTTCTCGTTCTGTGCGTCACGCTGGCCATGTGGGGATGGTTGCTGCTGCAGTTGCTTCGCTTCGCAGTGGCGCACTTCGGACGGCAACCCATCGTCACGCCCGTCTGGGTCTACGCGGCGTTGATTTTCATGGGGGGCATGATGTGGATGCCGCCGGCGCTGGCGGCGGTCACTGGCCGGCCGCTGCGCAGGCCCGCTTTCGCGACGGCGCTCCTGCTCGTCGCGGTCGTTGCGGCCGGCGGCTACGCGTACGCAGCGCCCGCCTACACCTACGATCAGCCGCTGCGGCGCGCGATACAGTTCGTGCACGATGCTGCCACCGCTCGCGCGTTCTGGCAGGTCGGATCGACCGAGCCGGGGCTCGACCTCGAGCGCACCTCCATGCAATGGGCGCCGCTCGGCGGTCCGCTGCCCTCTTCGGCGCCGACGGCGCGGCTTCGCCACCCCTTTGTGTTCTTCGCGGAGGTTCCTCCACCCGGCGAGATCCCCGGGCGCGTGACGATGCGCAGATCGCGGTTGGGCGATTCAGTCCAGTTCACGATCTCGGTGATACCGGCGGTGCGCGCCCTCGGCGCTTCCTTCGTGATGCCGGCGGGACTCACACCGGTCCGGCCGAACCTTCCCGGTATCGCGCGGGGCGGCCGGTGGGTGGCGTCCTTCGGGGCGGTGCCGATGGAGGGAATTGCGTTTCGCGGGTTCGTCCACGCATCCGACGAGCCGCGTCTCGACTCCGTGCAGGTCATCCTCCACACGTCCCGCTTCCCCGGCGGCGGCGGGTGGCAAGGTCTTCCGCCCTGGCTGCCCCAGGAGCGCGTCGTCTGGTCCGGGGAGGCGCGTTACATCGTGCGGCCGCTTCCCGAGGTGGCACCTCCGCAGTAGACTGCCCCGATGCTCAACCGCCTCGGACTGGATCGCCCGGAGCTCCGCGCGTGGGCCATGTACGACTGGGCGAACTCCGCTTTCCAGACGACGATCATCGCGTCGATCTTCCCTATCTATTTCCATCGAGTCGTGGCGGCGGATCTCGGGGGCCCGCTGGCCACCGAGCGGTTCGCGTGGGCGACGACGATCGCCATCCTCATAGTCGCGATCATCGCCCCGGTGCTTGGCGCGATCGCCGATTATGCGGGCGTGAAGAAGCGGATGCTGGCCGTGTTCGTCGCCTTCGGCGCGGCGGCGACCGCGGCGATGGTCGGCATCGGGCGCGGAGACTGGATGGCGGCGCTCGTCCTGTTCGTGATCGGCAACGTTGGCGTGGCCGGCAGCATCGTCTTCTACGAATCGCTGCTGCCGCACATCGCGTCGCAGCAGGAGCTCGATCGCGTGTCGTCGGCGGGCTATGCCATCGGGTATCTCGGCGGAGGCGTCCTGCTCGCGATCAACGTCGTCATGATCCAGAAGCCGGGTTGGTTCGGGCTGGCCGACGCCGGGGCCGCGACACGCTGGGCCTTCGCCAGTGTCGCCGTGTGGTGGGTCGTTTTTTCGTTCCCGCTCTTCTTGCGCGTGCCGGAGCCGAAGCGGCTGCTCGAGGCCGACGAGACCGGGGGCGAGCGGCCGGTCACCGCCGCCCTGCGGCGCCTTGCCGTGACCTTGCGCGAACTCAGGTCGTACAAGCAGGCGTTCCTGCTGCTCCTGGCGTTTCTTCTCTACAACGACGGGATCCAGACGATCATCCGCATGGCGACGACCTACGGCGCGGAGATCGGGCTGGGTGAGGTCGCGATGATGACCGCGCTGCTGATCACGCAGTTTGTCGGGATACCGTGCGCGTTTCTCTTCGGCATGCTGGCGGGCCGCATCGGCGCGAAGGCCGCGGTGTTTCTCGGTCTCGCGGTGTATGTCGGCATCACGATCCTGGGCTACGGGCTGCGGACCGAGGGGCAGTTTTTCGCGCTGTGCGTGCTGGTGGGCACGGTGCAGGGAGGGACCCAGGCGCTCAGCCGATCGCTCTTCGCGTCGATGATCCCGAAGGACAAGTCGTCGGAGTTCTTCGCGTTCTTCGGCGTGTTCGAGCGCTACGCCGGCGTGCTGGGCCCCGCGATCTTCGCCTGGACGGTCTCGCAGACCGGATCGAGCCGCAACGCCATCCTGTCGGTGATCGCCTTCTTCGTGATTGGCGCGGCCATCCTCTCCTTCGTCAACGTGGAGGAAGGGCGCCGCGGCGCGCGGCTCGCCGAACAGCGGGCTCATGCGGAAGCGTGAAGCCATCGTGGCTAGAACAGATCGCCACGCCAGTACAGCACGTCAGGGCTGGTCAAGTGCAGTCGCGGGACGCGCGCCGAAAGGACGCGCGCGAACAGCGCGGCGGGGGCTTGCGACGCGGACGCGATCGTGACCTGCGGAGGCAGGAAGCCTGGCGGCAGCCATCCTTGGATCACCGGTCGCGATTCAACCGGTTCACGCGCGATCAGCGCCTGCAGGAGGGCGCCCACGCGTGCGCCGGATGCATCGCGGTCGCCGCATTCTTCGATGGTCCACGTCCCACCGACGACGCTGATCACGGCGTACGCGGCCGCCGTTATCCCTTCTTCAGCGATGACGAACACCAGCTGGCGGACGCCCGCGGACCCCAGCCCCGCGAGCAATCGTTTTCGTGTGATGGCGTATTTGACGAGATCGACGTCTCGATCGATGTGGAATCGGTACTGACCCGCACGGATCTGCCCCATGGCGGCGATCGCTCCCAGATCCCGGTCCTCGCCACCGCGTACGAGCGTCATCGGGGCTCCGTGCCGGGACGATTCTGCCACGGTGAGTTCGACATCAATCGTCGGAACCACCTCGAAGCCGTCTGGCACAGGAGGTGCCGTGGTCGCCGTTCGGAAGAGTAGCGCCAGATCCGCGCCACCCAGTGTGGCATCCTCGAGTAGCCGTTCGACCAGGGCGCGCGCGTGACGATTCGCGTCGTCATGTGCCGGGTTGCTGAAGACCGCGCCGATCCCGCAGATGGTGACGGGGTGCCGATCGAGCGTCCCCGTCAGGTCGTACCGCTCCGCGCTGGCGAGCACGCCGCCGCCATCCACCAGCGCGAATCGGCGCAGATGACGGAGCGCCCAGGCCGTCTTCGTCTGAGCCGCGTCGAACTTGACGAACGCCTCACGGCTCAGACCGCGATACGAGACCAGCGGCGTAGATGCCACAACGCGCTGGAGGATGGTTCCGTCGACGGGGACAACGGTGCGCACCTCTGACCTCCGCACCCCTGCCGTGCCGGCAGCCGGTCCGGTTTACCGGCGGGAAAGATAGCGGGCCAGGAACAACGCGGCGGTGATGGCGACGATCACCGGCGCGGCCGTGGTGAGCAGCCCGAGGAACACCCCTTGCCCGATCTCCAACAGAACCCCGACAGACAACGCGACAGGTGTGCCAACCAGGAGAATCGCGGCAGGAATCAGCAGGACAGCCAGCAGCAAGAACACCGCATCGTCCAGCAGTCCCACGATCCGTCGTAACGCCCTTCTGCCGGCGCCGCCTGCGGTCCCTTTGCCGGCAGCACGGCTCCAGCTCTTCGCGGGGCCGATCGGCGAGCGGCTTTCCAGGGCGACTGATGCGTTCATGATCCGTTCTCCACGACGTCTTGCACCTCAACGGCAGAACCAGGCACGCGCAAGACTCAAGCGGGCTCTCCGTTCCAGTGTACGCGTCCGAGCACGGCGCACCTGCTCAGAACGATGTCCAAGCCGGTCACCGGGGAGATGATCGCTCAGGTCGGAACCATTTCGGCAAACCACGACAAGACGATCGGGCGGATCATCGCCGAAGCCATGGACAAGGTCGGCAAAGACGGCGTCATCACCGTCGAAGAGGCCAAGAGCATCGACACCTCTCTCGAGATCGTCGAAGGGATGCAGTTCGACCGTGGTTATCTCTCGCCCTACTTCGTCACCGATCCCGAGCGGATGGAGGTGGTGCTGGACAATCCGGCGATTCTCATCCACGAAAAGAAGATCGCCTCGATGAAGGAGCTCCTGCCGGTGCTGGAGCTGGTCGCGCACGCTGGCCGTCCGCTGCTGATCATCGCGGAGGACATCGAGGGTGAGGCGCTGGCAACCCTGGTCGTCAACAAGCTGAGAGGCACGCTTCAGGCCGCCGCGGTGAAGGCGCCGGGCTACGGGGAACGACGGAAGGCGATGCTCGAAGACATCGCGATCCTGACCGGCGGCAAGGCCCTTACCGAGGACCTCGGCCTGAAGCTCGAGAACACACAGCTGGAAGACCTCGGTCAGGCGAAGAAGATCACCATCGACAAGGACAACACCACGATCGTGGAGGGCGCCGGCAGCCGGCTGGCGATCGAGGGTCGCGTCACGCAGTTGCGCTTGCAGGCTGAAGACACGACCTCGGACTACGACCGGGAGAAGCTGCAGGAGCGCCTCGCAAGGCTGGTTGGCGGGGTGGCGGTCATCAAGGTCGGGGCCGCGACCGAGACCGAGATGAAGGAAAAGAAAGCGCGCGTCGAGGACGCGACCAACGCGGGTCACGAGGGCTCGATCGTCGTCCAGCGCGTCAGGGAGATGAACGACGAGGAGGGCTTCAACGCTCTGACGGAGCGGTACGAGAACCTCATGCAGGCGGGCGTGATCGATCCGACCAAGGTGGTCCGGTCGGCCCTGCAGAATGCAGCGTCGATCGCGTCGCTCCTGCTGACGACCGAGGCCGTCATCACGTAGATTCCCGAACAGCAACAACATGCGTCGACCCAAGCGGGGGGCATGTATTGAGGAGCGCATCTCGCGCTCACAGACTAGAGGTTACCGATGTTTCGTTATGGTAGTGTGGCGCTCTGCCTCGTGTTAGGCACAGCCACTCTCGAAGCCCAGAGCGGGAACCAGAACAAGGAAGAAGCTCGCCTTGCGAACGCCGGCGTCGTGATGCAGGAGATCCTCGACGTACCGGAGAACATCCCTCAGGATCTGCTGGTCAAGGCCGAATGCGTGATCGTCATTCCGTCGGTGACGACGGTGGCGGTTGGGATTGGCGGCAGCTACGGCCGGGGCGCGATCGTCTGTCGTCGGTCCGGCGAGGGTGACGGATCGTGGGGCGCGCCAGCGATGTACGCGCTCGACGGGGGCAGCATCGGGCTGCAGCTCGGCGGAAACGCCTCAGCGGCGGCAGGGCCCAAGGGACGCAGCGCGTCCGCCTCGACCGACGCGTCGCTGCGCGCCGAAATTCTCAGCTACTCGCGTTCGCGCGGCCTCTTCGCCGGCGTATCACTCGAGGGCACGTCGCTTCGTCCGGACAACGACGCCAGCCAGGAGATCTACGGGCGCAAGATCACCGCAAGGAACATCGTCACCGGGAAGCGCATTGCCGTTCCCGCGGCAGGCCGTCATCTCGTGGACGTGTTGGAAAGGCACGCGTCTCGCAACCGGTCGATCGGAACGACGGGTCGATAGCCCCTGCCGGAGGGCCGACGCTATGTCGACCCACCCGTCTTGTCGCGTTCCTGTATGTCGCGGAGGGCTCGCCGCATTTCCTCTACGACCCTCATGTTTTCGAGCGTTGCCTGCAGCGTGTCCGCGCTTGCGCGCACGGCATCCATCGCCGCGTGCCGCGCCACGTCAGCAGCGACTCGCGCCTCCTCGCCGGCGACCCTCGCTGTCTCTCCCGTCTCCCGAAGACGCTCGCGCTCCTGGCGGACGCTCTCGAGCGCCTCTCGATGCTGATCGCGGACCTCGCGCGCCTCCTCTGCCAGTCGCCGAAAGCCTTCCGCCTCGTTCCTGGCGGACTCCGCCGCAACGAGGTGTTCCTGGTCAAGCATTTGGGTTCCTTCCGCTCGATAGTCCCGAGCCTGTCTTGCACCGTACCAGAAAGGGCTGCCAGAAGGCTGTACTCAAAGCGACACCACGCAAACGGCTGTGATGTGTCCCCAATCGGACAGCGTCGCGGGTACGGTGACGAGTAGGCTTTCGTGTGACTCCGGGGATCGACGAGCGCCTTGCTCGGCGCGCGCGTTGAGTGAGCCCGCGCTCGCCCTCGGATCACGGGCGGCCGGAGTAGCGGAGCTTCGAGTCGTCAGTCCAGAAGGAAGTGTCAGATGAAACGAATCGTTATCGCTTCGGCGATGGGCCTGTGTGTGGTCTCGCTGGCGGCAATCTCGTCAGCCGACACATTGATCATGAGGGATGGCTCACGCGTTCAGGGCACATTGGTGGGCTTTGCCACGCGGACCATTACGTTCCGGCACGCCGACGGCGTGTCGCGGCGGTACCAAACCAGCCAGGTCGAAGCGGTGGAGTTCCTCTCGGCCGAGCGCGCGAATCCTCGTGCCGTCAGCGGCCTCGACCTCGAGGCACCCGCCGGGGCCGAGCTGGTCGTGCGAACGGTTGAAACGATCGACTCGCGAAACGCCGGCGCCGATCAGGCCTTTTCGGCCATTGTCGAGCGAGAGGTCACGAACACCGCGGGCCGGGTGATTGTTCCTGAGGGATCGAGCGCCCAACTGATGATCCGGCAGATGTCGTCGGGCGGCGCGACGGGCAGCCCCGAGATGGCGCTGGATGTCCAATCGATCACCGTCGCCGGCAGGCGATACCTGGTCAGCACGTCGGACGTGTCGCTCGAGAGCGGCACGGGAATCGGCAGGAACACACGTACGGCCCGGGCCATCGGTGGAGGCGCCGCGCTCGGCACGATCATCGGTGCGATCGCCGGTGGCGCCAAAGGCGCGGCGATTGGCGGAATGGCCGGCGCCGCGGGCGGCGCGGGCGCACAGGTGCTCACCAGAGGGCGCGATGTCCGCGTCCCGGCGGAGACGGTGCTCACCTTCAGGCTGGACAGGCCAGTGACGCTGCAGCCCGAACGGTAGGGGCGTCGATCCACGCGCCGGCACGCGCGGTGTGCCCAAGTGCACAGACACGCATCGCCACTTGCGGCATTCTGTGCTGGGGCGGTCCCTCCGACGACGGACCTCGGACAGACGCGCGCCAGAAGCCAAGGAGCTTTCCATGCTGTACACCATCGCCGTCGTTCTGTTGCTCGCGTGGTTGCTGGGAATCGTGGGGATTTACACGATCGGCACGTTCGTCCATCTCCTGCTGGTTCTCGCAATCGTCCTGCTCGTCGTAGCGTTGTTCAACGGACGCCGCGTGCTCGGCTAACGACCGAGGAGGCGCAAATGTCGAAACCCCGCACGAAGAAGCCGCACAACACACCCCGTCGATCGCCGTTGCTCGCGGTGTCGACGGGCTCGCCGATCCTCCAGGCGTCCACTCCCACGGCCTGCACCGAGCTTGGGAACTGGCGCTGGGGTCTGGCGGCCCGGTTGCCGCGATGGAGCGCATTTGACGGCCGGCGCTCACGGGTGTCCCTCAATTGACCCGGGCCGCCAGCCGAATGCCAAGCGTAGAAAAGGTCTGTCGGTGTTGATGCACTGCCGACGTCTGGGTGAACGCGTGTTCAAGGCCCTGGTAAACAGGCACCGGTCGAGGGCGCATGATCGGCCGTCCGCAGCCAGGAAGCCACCGGCCACGCCGCAACATTCTGGAGTGCCTCGCGAGTATCTATCCCTTCACACGTATCTGGACAACAGATTCGCGAACACCGTGGTCCTGACCTTCGCTCAGATCGAAGACCTTCTCGGCTTTGCGCTACCGGATCTCGCACGCCTTCACAAAGAGTGGTGGGCGAACGCGGACGCGGACAGCGCTCCGTCGGCTCAATCGCGTTCGTGGATACAGGCCAGCAGGAGCGCAACACCAAATCTGCCGGCACAGACCGTCGTGTTTGAGCGTGCCCCGGTCTGAGGGATCGAGCGGTGTCCAATCGAGGAGTTGGCCGCCGATGTCGCGTCGCTCGGTTTCGACCTCCCGCAGTTGATCGCGGCGCAGAAGCTCGCGGTCGACTATGTGCGCGGGCGGCCGACGGCGTCCGCGGCCTCGAACCGCTGAACGTCGCGCGTCCGGACGTGGGGATCATCGACATCAGTCTTCCGGGGATGGGCGGTTACCAGGTCGCCCGGCGGATTCGCGAGGAGCCGCACGGCCGTGCCATGCTGCTGCTCGCCTTGACCGGCTACGACTCCTCGCCCGACGCGAACCGCCCCCGGGAACACGGGTTCGACCATCACCTTGTGAAGCCGGTCGACCCGGAGCATCTTGCGTGCCTCCTCTCCGGAGACCGCTCGTCATTTTCTTCGGCTCCCTGAGCGCGCGGTCAGTCGCTCAGTCGCGCAGCACGACACGCAACAGTGAGTTGTTGACTTTCAAGACTCCGTTGTAGTCGATGAACCCGAGTTTGCGGAACTTGTTCATGAAGAAGTTCACCCGGGACCGAGTCGTCCCGACGATCTCGGCCAGGAGTTCCTGAGAAACCTTTGGAAGCGAGCGGTGTGTCGCGGCTGACTCGCCGAACCGCGCCAGCAGCAGGAGGGTCCGCGCCAGACGCTTCTCGGTGGAGTTGAAGAGCTGATCGATCAGGTCTTCTTCGATCCGGATGTTTCGCGTCAGCATGTGAGCGAGAAACACGTCCGCAAACGGTTGCCGGCTATGCAGCAACCGCAGGACCTCCGGCTTCTCGATCGCGACGATGGTGGACGGGGACATCGCCGTGGCGGTGGCCATTCGTTGCAGCTGACCCGCCAGACACCCTTCGCCGAAGAAATGGCCGGAATCAATGACGGCGATAATCGCCTCTTTCCCTGAGTGCGAGACGACCGACAGCCGTACGGCACCTGCCTCGATATACATGACGCTCGCGGCCGCATCTCCCTGAGCGAAGATGGTTGCCGCGGGTTCGTACTCGAGGCGCTCGGCCTTCACGGCCGCCCAATCCAGCCCGTCCGACACCGACGCCAATGCTCGCTTGAGTTTGCCCATGGCCTCTGCCCCCCAAACACCGAAGGGCGACCTGGTTACATTTTCGCTCTGCCGGGCTGGCGTTGCAATAGACAGGGAGGCGGCCGGCACTCGCGGCCGGTCGATGGCGAAAACTTCAATCCGTTGCGCGCGTCGGGCCGCCTTCGTCGTGCATGGCCGCAGATGCACGCGAGGCAGCGTCCGGGGCCGCTGTGGGGAGACGCTGTTCTGCCTCCCTCCGCAGTCTAGTCATCAACGCCCGAATGCGCTGTCGATTGCGCAGCTTGCGCTGGCGGTTCTTCTGGAATCGAGCCCGATCACCGTTCAGTTCCGACATTCGTCCCTACGCTTTCTGAACTGATTCGTCCCGCAACATCGCCGTGCCCGTTCCGGTCGAGCCATCGCAGCAGTTGGCTGATACTCCCTCTTGCCAGGGCCAGGCAGGTGTCCGCGGCGCCGTAGTAAAGATTGATGGTGTCGCCGTCGTCGCCGAGCGTGTAGCCGCACGGAAAGGCGACATAACCCACGTCCCCTTCGCGTTCGTAGGGCGCCTCGGGTCCAAATATCCAGGAATCCCCACGCAAGAGGCAGTGCTCCGCGGTTTCGAGGTCCAGCAACGCCACTCCGAGCCGGTACAGACAGCCGGCGCCTGTTCGTCGGACGCCGTGATACAGCATCAGCCATCCGCGGGACGTCTCGATCAGCGGCGGCGAAAGCCCCACGTGGTTGGCGTCCCACCACGATCCGCGGCGCGCGGGCAGCACGAGCTTGTGGCCGCCCCAGTTGCGGAGGTCCGGCGAGAACGAAATCCAGACGTGCGCGCCTGAGGGCGTCATCGGGCGATGGAGCAGGGCGAAGCTGCCGTTGATGCGACGTGGCAGCAGGGCCGCATCCTTGTCGTCGGGCTGCATGACCAGTCCGCACCGCTCGAAGTGGCGGAAGTCCTCCGTGAGCGCCAGAGCGACTCCGGGTCCCCCTTTGCTGAACGCCGTGTACGCGACGGCGTACTTCCCGAGCTCTTCGACGAACGTGATGCGGGGATCTTCGATCCCCCACAGTTCCTCCGGATGCCTTCCGGGATCCGGGCAGAACGTCGGCTCGGAGTCGATCGTCCAGCCGTCGATCCCATTGCGGGATCGGGCGGCGCACAGATGAGAGTGGCCTCGCCTGTCCTCCACCCTGCAGAGGAGCAGCGTCGTCCCGTCCCCGAGCCGCGTCGCCCCCGCATTGAAAACGGTGTGCGCAGGATACGGCCAGTCCGCCGCCGTCAGGATCGGGTTCCGTTCGTGCCGGGCGAAGAGCGTCTCGTAGTGCTGTGGTGACGTCATAATGTGGATTGCAGCAGCGCCGGCGCGGCGTGAACCTCGACTCGGTCGGCCTCGCGCATCTCGCAGAGCGCGAGCAGGAAGGACAGCGTCGCTTCGGCCCCCTGGTTCCGATTGACCCGGTCGGGATGCAGGCCGTCGCGGCAGCCACCGGTCGCCGGGTCGTAGAGCCACTGCTGGAGGTGGTTCTGCCCGAGGAACCAGTTGAACGCCCGCCGGCCGTGATCCAGCCACCGGGGGTCATCGCTCGAGCGATATGCCTCGAAACACGCGGAGGCGGTGGCGCACGCCTCGACAGGCTGCTGATCGAAGGCCGCCGGCGACGTGCCCCGTCGATAGAAGCCGTTGGACCCGATCGCCGCGAAGTGCCCATCTGCGGAACGCTGCAGGGACACGAGCCACTCGAGCGATCGCAACCCGGCCTCGCTCATGTCTTTGCGGTTCATACGTGAACCTGAGACGATGAGCGCCTGCGACAGGCGCGCGTTGCAGTAGGTCGCCGAGTCCTCAAACCAGGGCCAGTCGGGACGACTCGTGCGCTGGAACAGCCCCAGCAGGCGGTCGGCAAGGGCGGCGCGGAATGCCTGGACGCCGCTGTCGCCCTGGAACGCTCGAAGGTACTCGTCGATGCCAAGGAGCACGTAGGCCCACGCCCGCGGGCTCGTGAACGCCGGCACGGCCGGCGTGGCCGCCTGGAACAGATCGCCGGCGAGACTGTGCCGTCCCGGATCGCCGGCGCGGCCCACGACGGCGCCGAGCGCCCACAGGGCCCGCGCATGGCTGTCCTCCGACCCGGCCGGTTCGATCCACTGTCGCGCGTACGACAGAAAGTTCCGGAAGCGGCCGGCGCTCCTGTCGAACGCATGACTCACGAACGCCAGATAGCGCGACGCCAGCGCGCGGACCACCGGGGGATCCTCGGTGCCCGTGTCATCCAGGAGCGTCATGAGCAGCAGCGCTCGCGCATTGTCGTCAAGACAATAGCCGTCCTCGTACCGCGGAATGCTGAACGACGCGTGCTGGAGCATCCCGGTGTCGTCGGTCATGGCGTGCACGTGTCTCAGGTCAATCTCGGGCAGACCGGCGGGCCGGCTGGCGAGCGTCTGCGCGTTGAACGACGTGCGACGCCGGCGCGTGGCGTCCGCCCGAGCCCGCGAGAAGCTCTCGACATACTTTCGCGCGACAGCCGGCCAGGTCATGGCCACGCCATGCGCCGCCGCCCGGGCACACATCGCCTGGCGGCCGGCGTCATTGCCCATCACGGCGAGGACCTCTCGCGCGATTGCGGCCGAATCCCTCCACGGGACAAGCACGCCCCGCCCATCGGCCAGAAGTTCGCGGGCATAGATGTACGGCGTGGAGATCACCGCCTTCCCGGCGCCGACGGCATAGGCGAGCGTACCCGACGTGATCTGTTCCGGCTGGAGATACGGCGTGATGTAGATGTCGGTGGCCGACAGGAATTCCGTCAGCTCGTGCTGACTGACGAACCGGTTATGGAAGATCATGCTCCCGGCCACACCCAGTTGCTGGCCTCGGGCCTCGAGCATGAGGCGGTAGGCCTCGCCGTCGCGTTCGATGACATGGGGGTGGGTCGCGCCGAGGACGATGTAGACGACCCCGGGGTGAACGGCCAGGATCGCCGGCAACGCATCGATGACGTATTCGATGCCCTTGTCGGGGGAGAGCAGCCCGAATGTCAGGATCACGGTCTTGCCCTCGACGCCGAGCCGATCCTTGCTGCCGCTCCCGGCAGGTACTCGGGGAATCCCGTGGGGAATCAGATCGATCCGGTCATCGGCGATGCCATGCACGCGCCTGAGCAGTTCCCTGCCCGACGCGCTCATGACGACGAGCCGTTCCGAGAGCCGTGCCAGCTCCTCGAGGGCCGCACGCTGCGAGGCATTCGGCTCGCTGAGAATCGTGTGGAGCGTCGTCACGATCGGCATGCGCAGTTCACGCAGCAACGTGAGGAGATGCGCGCCGGCTTTGCCGCCGAAAATCCCGTACTCGTGTTGAACCGAGAGCAGGTCGACCTGGTTGACGTTCAGGAAGTCCGCCGCGCGCCGGTACGAGGCCAGGTCTCCCTCGTTGATTTCGAACCGGACCCGGGACGGGTACGCGTGGCGCCGGCCGGCGTCGTTCATCGCGAGAACGAAGCCATCCACCCCCGGCATCTGCTCGTCCAGCGCGTCCGCAAGGTGTGTCGTGAACGTCGCGATGCCGCACTGCCGCGGCAGGTGATTGCCGAGCATCGCGAACCGCCTGATCTGGTTGGGACTGCTCATCTCCGCTTCGACAGACCCCGTGCTGCCCCAACGTGGCTGGTCATCGAAGCGCCTCATGGATGCGCTCGGACATGCTGGGATCGTCTTTCCACAACCGCCCGATGACGAGGGGCGGCAGCAGGGCGAGGCCGGCCAGGACGGTCCAGCCGGTCAGGGATGTCACGCCGATGACGAAGCCACCCGCGCACATGGCCACAACCCAGAGGGCGGAAGCGGTCGTTTTGGTGTAGTTGAGTCGCATGAGCCGAGTGTATAGACACCCGCCGGACCGCGCTGTACCCGATTGCACAGCGCGGGATCGCGCTCGCGTGCGGGGTCGACGAGGGGAGCGGCAGGGGTGTTTACGGTCGGAAGGCGGCCTTGTTAATGACGCGCGCCTTCTCGCTCGCCATGCGGGCGTCGGTGAGGTCCTTCTCGCGCCGATCCAGTTCGCGTCGCGGTGCCTCCTGCGCATCCAGACGGATCGCCTCCTTGATGGCGGCATCGGCGCGCGCGTTCAGCGTCTTCGAGATCAGCACGAGCTGGTAGTGCGGCGGGTAGGTGCCCTTCGTGAGGGTCAGGAACGCCGTGGCGTCTTCCCAATGCGCGACGATCGTCGCGTCGGTGGCGGGCACGGACGCCGATAAGGGCCCGCGGGCGGTTCCCCTGGACGGCAGCAGCGGCGTCCCGTACGTCCTCGAGAGCGATTCGACCACGTCGCCGTGCGTCAGGCCCTCCGTGCGGTCACGATCGTACGTGACGACAATCTGGTGGAGCTTGTCGTCGTAGAAGCTGAATCGCACGTCGCGCACCGGATCCGCCAGCTCGCTTCCCGACGGCGCGTACGGTGCGCGCCACTCGACTTCCTGGATCCTGGCAGGCCGCTCGTGCAGCGTCTGTATCTCGTAATCACGTGCGCCGCTGGTCTTGACGACCGAGGCAACGCTGCTTTCGAGCGCATACTCGCGATAGCGGAGAGGCGCCTGCGCAACGAGGGACTGGCCCCCGAGTACGAAGCCGAGCGACGCAATAACGACGACACGCACACCAATCATCGAGACCTCCCGGGTCTTCTGCCGATGATCGTGGCAGGCCCGCCGGGAGATGTCTGTCCCGCTTTGCACACCCCGGAGCGATGGCGTCCGCGCCAAGATCCCGCGGATGCCCTGAACCCCTTCTAGCGCAAGTACCGTTTGGCCTCCGGCCACGAGTACGCCGCGTTGATGGTGTGGGCGGGCGTGGCGAGGACCTTCGCGAAGTACTCCCTCGCGCGGTCCTTCTGACCCAGCTTGTCGTACGCCTGCGCGATCAGCCCGAGGATGAACGGATCGCGCTCATCGCCCGCCTGCAGCTCTTTGACGGCGGCAGCGTAGTCGCCGGCGTAAAAGGCGACGTATCCCGCGAGGTAGGGCCACTGGATCTTCTGGTCCAGGTTCGTGCCCTTGTCGAGGATGCGACGTGCCTGTCGCATGTGCTCCCGGGCGGCGGCTGGATCTTGCCGGCGCGCCGCCAGCCGCGCCTGCGCGTGGTGCCGGCGAAACTCCCAGAGGTCGAGCTCTTCCGCCTTCAGCTGCGCGATCTGCCTGGCGGTCTCGCGCCCCGTGGAGTACCACTCCGCCGCCTTGTCCAGGTGGCCGGCCTCCAGGTACACCCGCGCGATCGCGTTCGCGGTTGCCGCCGCCGCGTCAAACCGGTCCGCGGCGGACTGGGCGTCGAAGACACGCTGGTAGTAGCCGGCGGCGTCATCCGGCCGCCCTTCAAACGCATAGGACACGGCGATGGCGGTGAGCGGCTGCTCGCGATCCGACTCCGGCGCAAGCGCCAGCGCCTCTTCGAAATGCTTTCGCGCGCGCGCGTACTCCCCGTTCAGGTCGAGAACGCGGCCGAGCGCGTAGTGCGCGTCGTAGGATTTCGGATCCTCGGCCACGGCGGCCTCGAAACGGGCCTGCGCTCCGGCGACGTCGCCGCCCCGCAGAAGCTTCTGGCCCTCGGCGAGCGGCGTCATGCCGGCCTGGGCCGCCAGCGCAACCGATCCCGCCAGCGCGCAACAGAATCCAATGGCCTCGCGCATACGCGTATGCTACACGAGGAAGGTTATGCGCCTCTCCGAGTTGACCAAAGGCTACGCGCTCAAGCCAGGCGCCGGCGACCCGGAAATCACGCTGGTCACCGAGGACAGCCGTCGCGTGCGGCCCGGCGCGTTGTTTGTCGCAATCGCCGGCACGACACGGGACGGCCACGCGTTCGTGCGCGAGGCACTGGACCGCGGCGCCGCAGCGGTCGTCGTGGAACGGCCCGAGGCGGCGCCGCCTGGCGCCGCCGCGCACGCCATCGCCCCGTCCACCCGGCGGGCGCTCGCCGTGCTGGCGTCGCGCTTCCACGGCAATCCGGCCACGGGTCTTTCGGTGATAGGTTTCACCGGCACCTTCGGCAAGACCACGACGAGCGACATCCTCCGCGCGCTGTTTGAGGCCGCTGGCAGGCGGCCGGCGGTCATCGGCTCGCTCGGCGCGCGGTTCGAGGACTTCTACGACCGCGGCGACGGCTTGACGACGCCCGCACCGCCACAACTGCAGGAGTGGCTCTCGGCGGTGAGGGAACGCGGCGCACGCACGGTCATCGTGGAGGTGACCAGCCACGCGCTCCGGCTCGAGCGCGTGCACGGGCTGAAGTTCGACGGTGGCCTCATCGCGGCAGTGATGCCCGGCGAGCATACCGATTTCCACCGCACGTACGACGACTACGTCGCGGCCAAGCGGTTGTTCCTCGACCATCTCAGACCGGAAGCCACGCTCGCGTTCGATGCGGACAACCGCGCCGCCCGGACGCTCGGCCTTGAAGCTCCGGTCGCGACACGGGCCGGAATGACGTTTTCAGGGCGGGGCGAGGCGTCGGTTTTTCTCGAGAGCGCGGTGTTCGACGACCGCGGCGTCTCGCTCACGGTGCGCAGCACGTTCTTCGATGGCCGCGCCGACGTGCGGAGCGCGCTCCTGGGGCGGCGCAACGCGAGAAACGCCGGCCTGGCGCTCGCCTATGCGGTCGCCGCAGGCATCCCGATGGAGACGGCCAGGGAGGTGCTCGAACGCCTGCAGCCGCTGCGCCGTCGCATGGAGCGCTTCGACGTGTCCGGGCGGACGGTCCTTGATGACACCGCCGGTCATCCGGACAGCCTTCACGCGGTTTTTGAAGTGGTGGGCATGCTCAGGCGCGAGCGCCTCATCGTCGTGTGGGCGATCCGGGGCGGCCGTGGGCCGCACATCAACACCGCCATCGCGTCCGCGCTCGCCGACCTGGCGTCGGAGCACGGCGCGGAGGAACTGATCGTGACCGCCGCGGCCGACGAGGTCGAGCCGAAGGATCGAGTGCGGGCCGGCGAGGTGGACGCGGCGCGTGCCGCGCTTGACGCGCGCGGGCGCCGTTATGTATTCGAGGAAACGCTCGAGCGCGCGATGGCGCGTACCGCGGCGTGCTCGCGCGCCGGCGATCTCGTCGTGCTCGCCGGCGCGCAGGGCATGAACGAGGGGCGGCGCCTACTTCACCAGGTACTCCTGGACGAACAGCGCCCACGCTGAAAACAGGTAATCCGACGTGTCGCGACGGCTGGCGAGCGCGTGCCCCTCGTCTTTCACGACGAGGAACCACACCGGCCTGCCGTTCTTTTCCACCGCCGCCGCCATCTGCTCGGCCTGGGCGAGCGGCACGCGCGTGTCGTTCTGGCCGTGCGCGATGAACAACGGCTGCCGCAGCTTCGACGCGTGCGCCATCGGCGCGATCCTTTCAAGGAACGCGCGGGTTTCCGGGTCTCGCTCGTCGCCGTACTCTCCCCGGCGCACGTCCTTGCCGGCTTCCGCCGTGTTGTCCAGATCGGTGGCGAGGTTGGAGATGCCCGCTCCGGCAAACGCGCAGCGAATCCTGTCTGGATACGTGCTGGCGACCGCGTACGTCATGTAGCCGCCGTAGCTAATCCCCGTGACCATCACGCGCGCGGGATCCAGGTCTGGCTGCGCCGCGATCCAGTCGAGCAGCGCGCCGATGTCCTTCACGGGCCCTTCGCGTTTCAGGCCGTTGTCCGCGTCCACGAACTCGCGCCCGAACCCGGATGAGCCGCGCACGTTCGGATAGATCAGGGCCACCCCCAGCTCGTTCGGGAAGTAGTTGCTGAACCCGAGAAACCGTGGCCGCTCCTGTCCGACGGGCCCGCCGTGGATGTTGATCATCACCGGACGTCTGCCGGTGAACCGCGAGGGGGGGCGGTAGAGGAAGCCGGTGATCGTCAACCCGTCGAAACTCTTCCACCGAATCAACTCGGCCTCGACGAGCTGCTCGCCGTTCAGGCCGTTCAGCTCGCCCGCCGTCCAGCGCGACACGCGCCCGGTCGCCACGTCCACGGAAAACACGTCCCGCGGGTGCCGCGACGACACCACGTCGAATGCGAGTTCCGTGCTGTTCGGCCGAAACATCGTCGTAACGACGGATCCGGCGGGCAACCCCCGCAGCGCGCGCAAGCGTCCTGCGGCAACGTCGTAGACCCGCAGCCTGCCGACTCCCTCCTCGTTCACCGCAAACGCGACGAGGCGCCCGTCGGATGAGACGCTCATCGACTCCACGTTCCCACGCGGTCGTGCGATGAGCGGCCTCATCCTGCCGCTCGCGGCGTCCGCGCGCACGACTCGCACGAACCCGCTGTCCGCATCCGTGGCCGCGAAGATCGTGGACGGCGTCGCGCCGAACCGCGCGGCGACAACCTGCGAGGGCTCCGCCGAGAGCTTCAGCTCGCGCATGTTGCCCGTCTTCACGTCAACAATCCAGAGCCGGTGCCGGGCGAATCCCGAGACGTTCTGCCGCGCGAGCAGCGACGCTCCGTCCGGCGACCAGTCGAGCACGCGCCAGGCGCCGGTGACCTGCGCGAGAACGCGGCGGCTCGCCGGATCCGACGGGTTCATCACGCTCAGGTCGTGGTCGCCGGCGCTCCGGCTGTTGGACGTAAACGCCAGCGCCCGGCCGTCGCGCGACCAGACGGGCGACTCGCTGCGCGACCGCCCGTCGGTCAGCAGCGTCGTCTTTGCGGACGCGAGGTCGTACAGGAAGAGCTGGTGCTGCTCGGCGCCCCGGCCGGTATCGCGAACGTAGACGAAGGCGCCGCCGTCAGGCCGGGCGGCCGCGAGCACGCTTTCCTGGCCGGGAAAGTTGATCCCGTCGGACACGAAGGTGAGCTGCGACCGCGCACCACCCGGCATGGCCACTCGATGTATCTGGTACGCGGCGCCGAGGCGCGTGCAGATCAGGATCTGCCGCGAGGATCCCAGCCAGGACAGCGATGCGGCCTGGCGATTCTCGCTGTACGTGGAAATGGCCGTGAAGATCGACTCCGGGATCGGAGGAATCCCCTTGATGACGAGGTTGTTGCCCGGTTTGAGCACCGGCTGCTGGGCGGCGACGGTGGTCGCCGCCAGCAGCAGCGCTGCAAGGGTCGTGCGCGGCTGGCGCATACCAATCTCGCTTCGGAATGATGACGTATGTGACGAAGGTCTGATTATACTGCGCGCATGCGGACCGTCATTGCGGGGGCCACCGGTTTTCTCGGGCGCGCGTTGGTCGGGACCCTGCGCGATGACGGACACGATGTCGTCGTGCTGACGCGCGACGCGCGTGCTGGTGCGGATCCCGACACGGTGCAATGGACGCCGGACGGCGAGGTCGGGGAGTGGGCGCGTGCGCTGGATGGCGCGGACGCGGTCGTGAATCTCGCCGGAGCGCCGATTGCCGCGCGCCGTTGGACGCGCGCCCAGAAACAACGGATCCTGGACAGCCGGGCGCTGGCCACCAGAAGCCTCGCGCGCGCGATCGGGCGCGCGAGACACCCGCCGCGCGTCTTCGTCAGCGGTTCGGGGGTGGGCTATTACGGATCTCGTGGCGATGAGATCGTGACGGAAGATACCGCGCCCGGAAACGACTTCCTCGCAGAGGTCTGCCAGGCCTGGGAGGCTGAGGCGATGGCTGCCGGGGGCGGTGGCACGCGCGTGGCCCTGGTGCGTACAGGCCTGGTGCTCGCCCGCGACGGCGGCGCGCTGGAGCAGATGAAGCGGCCGTTCGCCTTCTTCGCCGGCGGCGTGCTCGGGAGCGGCCGCCAGTACCTGCCCTGGATTCACCGCGACGATTGGGTGGGGATCGTCCGCATGCTGCTGCTGTCGGGCGATGCCGGCGGCCCGTTCAACGGCACGGGACCGTCGCCGGTCACCAACGAAAACTTCACGCGCGCGCTCGCGCGCGCGATGCGCCGGCCGGCGCTGATGCGGGTGCCGGGATTCGTCCTGAAGGCAGCGCTCGGCGAAATGGCCGAATCGCTGTTGCTCACTGGCCAGCGCGCGGTGCCCGCGCGTGCGCTGGCGATGGGGTACCGGTTCACCTACGCGACGATCGACGAGGCGCTGGCCGCAATCTTCGCGTCAACCACACGATCCATTTCGCACTGAACCGGCGCGCCCACTGCGGCGTGGAGTACGGCGGACGCAGGCGCTCCCCCGCACCGTAGATGGAATCGAGCACGCGATCCCGCAGCGCGCGCGGCAGCGCCACCGCCGGCGCGGGCAGCCGATCCCCGGGCACCGCGGCGTCCGCCGCGCGGGCGGCCAGCCGCTCGCGGGCGATCTCGAGCAGCCAGTCCATCGCATCGCGGCGCGCCGCCGCCCAGCTCTTGACCTCGAACCACGCCGCGGTGAACGTCTCCTGCACCACGTCCTCCGCGGCGATCCGGTCGCCGAGCGACGCGTACGCGTGCGAGAAAATCAGCGGCGCGTGGCGGTCATACAGCTCCAGCAGCGCCGCGGGCTGCCCGGCCATCACGCGCTGGAGCGCGCCGGCGTCGAGGTCGTCCGCAAACGTCATTTCTCTTACACCATACCAGCTACCGGCTCTGACCTGCCCTCTGGCCCCTGCCCAGGCTCACCAGATTCGCCATCAGCGCGTAGGCGCCCGGCGTGCCGGCCGGCAGTTGGCGCCAGATCCCGAGCCCGACGTAAATCCAACGTCCGCGGCCGACGCGCGCTTCGACCAGCGCGCCGCGCCTGGCACCCTTGTTGTACTCGAAGGGATCCTCCAGCTCGACGAGATCCGTGTACTGCGGGTCGCGCTCGCCCAGGAAATACAGCCCGCGCTCCTGCACCCAGCCCGCCCACGCGGCGGCATCGATCCGATTTGGCACGTTGAAGACGGGATGCGCCGGCGCCAGCACGGTCACCGGCGCGTGCTCATCGGTCACCCGGCCGCTGCCGACCTTGGCCGGAAGCGGTCCGTACTGCGCCTGGTTGAACTCGAACTTGTTGTACTGGACGATGACCGTCCCGCCCTGGCGCGCGTAGTCGATCAACCGTTCATTGTGGGCGCGCAGGTCGGCGCGCCGCTCGTACGCACGCACGCCGGTCACGATCGCGTCATACGACGACAGGTCTCCTGAAGCCAGATCCTCGGCGCTCAGCATGACAACCTTCGCGCCGAGCTGCTCGATCGCCGGAGGCACCTGGTCGCCGACGCCCATGACGTAGCCCACCGTCAGCCGTGGCGCGACCTTCACATCGAGCACCTTCAACGACGATGAGGCCTCGCGGACCAGGTGCCGGCGCTGAATGTGCGGATATTCGATGACCTGGTACCCGCGATCAAACGAACTGGCCTCGATCGTCGCGACCGCGCGGACGGCGTACTCTCCCGGCCTGATGCCAGGAGGCGGCACGACCGTGAAGGTGACCGCCTGCGCCTCGTCTTCACGTGCAAAGGCCAGCGGCGAGGACGCGGGCCTCGCCACCCAGCCGGACGGCACGACGAGCCTGACGTCTCCCCGCGCCGCCGTCTTGCCGCCATTCATCACGGTGACGGTCAGCTGCCGGCTCTTCCCGTGCAGCGGCAGAATAGCCACTTCGGGCGTCAGCGTCACGGCCAGCCGCGGCACCACACGAAGCTCGGTGCGTTTTTCGCCGCTGAAGATGTTGCCCTCGTAGCGAAACTCGATCGGGCGGTCCACCCTGACCTCTGCCCCGGAGAGATCGAGCGTCAGCCGCGCGCGAAACGGCGAAGGAGCGAACGGCGCCCCGAACGGCACATCGGGCTGGTACTCCCATCGGGCGGCGCCCGCCATCCTCTTCCAGTGCACGCCGGTCAACGCGGCCTCCGCTGGAACGGTTGCCTGGCCGGAGCAGGTGGTCACCCCGAGCACGGCCGGGGCGCCGCACGCGAGCGGCCGGGCGGCGTCGAATCCGGAAATCTCGGCCGTCCTGATCGCCGCCGGCAGTCCACTTCGGTTGCCGACAATGACGTCCACCTTGATCGCCTGTCCACCGACGACAAGCCCGTCGTCTGCGAGCGTCTCGATGCGGAGGGCGTGGGCGTGCACCAGCGCGTCTTCAAACTGACGTTCCTTCTGCGCCAGCCGGAAGTCCGCCTCGTACGGCGGACGCGTCTCGCGCAGGTCCCGGACTTCCCCCAGTCCAGCGACGAGCAGCTTCACGACGTCCCCGTCGCGCCCCTGCTCGAACGCCTGCCACGCGGCACGCGCGTCCTGCGCGATCGCGGCGACCGCCTGTCTGGCCGCCGGCGCGTACTGTGCGATCGCCTCGACGCTCAGATCGACACCGTCGAAGACGGATTTCTCATCCTTGCCCAGCAGCGCCGGATCGTCCGCGTCAGCCAGCTCGTACCGCGGCGTGTTCACCTGGCCGGGAAGGACGAGCAGCTGGCCGAAGCCCTGGCACTTGTGCATGCTGCGCGCCTCGCTGCCCAGCTCCGCGTACGTGCGACCGAGCAGCGGATCGTAGATGTCGGTCTGCAGCGTCAACAGCCTCTTGCCTTGCGGCACCGGCTCCCCGCGAAATCCGAAGGAGGCCATGAAGTAGAACTTCTTCGGCTGCCACGGCCGCACGCCCTGCTGCAGTTGCTCGGGAAAACGCGCGGGATCTGCCGCGGCGCGGAATGCCTCGCGCGCGATGCGCGCCGAGGCCTGGTGATGCTGTCCGCCGCCCGTTCCCGCCGGCGGCAACGCGACCACCACGTCAGGCCGGGTCGTGCGAATCAGGCGCACGACATCTCCGAGGATCTCGTCCTTGCTCCACTTCTCGAAGGTTTCCTCGATGCTGAAGGAGTAGCCGAAGTCGACGGCGCGCGTGAAGTACTGCTCTGCGCCGTCCGCCCGATGCGCGGCGAGCAGTTCCTCGCTGCGCAGCGCGGCCAGCGCCTCGAATAACTCCGGGCCAATCTCGTTCTGCCCACCCTCGCCGCGCGTCGCGGTCGCCAGCACGGCCCGCACGCCCAGCCCCTTGCCGGCCATCGCGAGCAGCGCATTGTTCTCATCGTCCGGGTGCGCGGTCACCATCATCAGGGTGGCCGCCGTGTTGAGACGGCGCAGCGCGAGCCCAAGCGCCGTGCGGCCGGATTCATTCGCCGCCTGCGGTTTCCCGCCGGCGATCACGAGGGTTGATGCGAGAAGTGCGGCAGGAATGCAGGGGCGGTATCGACGCATGCATCAGTTGTAGCACAGGGCCGCGCGCCTGCCGCGCCGTGCGGCCGCTAAAGTATCCGCGCGAAACCGAACGCGGCGTCCGGCTTTTCCGCGCTTCCCAGGTACTGGCGCAGCAACAGGCGCGCGGCGAGCCAGCAGTGACCCAGCCGGTGCGGATCGATCCCGAGCGCGAAGAGGTGCCTCGGGTAGTTCCGGTGCGTGCCGAGATACGGCAGCCCGTCGACCGTACGCGCCACCTCGACGTCCCACGCGTGCGTGGGCTGCACGCCCGACACGTTCGGATACAGGAGCGACAGCTCGTACATCAATTGCCAGGCCCGGGATTCGACGGCCTTCGCGCGGGAGCGGGACGGCAGGATGGGCGAGGCCGCGCCGGCAAACAGGATGCGATCGTCCCTCAGCCAGCGCAGCGTGTGCCTGGGCGATTCGACATCTTCCACCGATGCCGATCGTCGTCCCACGCCGCGCCGCACGGGAGCGCTCAGCGGATCGGTGGCGACGCAGTACGCAAGCTCACGCGTGAAATGCCGCCGCAGGCCCCGCAGGTCAGGCGGTGGGTACCCGGTCGCGATGACGACGGCGTCGGCAGAGACGGCGCCGGCCGCCGTCCGAACGTCCACCGTCCGCCGGCCCGCGCGGATGCGCAGCGCGGCGGTCTTCTCGAAGATCTGCGCGCCGCGTTTCACCGCGGCTGCTGCGAGTCCGAGCGCCGCGCGATAAGGGTCCATCTGCGCGCCGCCGCGCGTGCGGACTCCCGCGATGCCGAGGTCGATCGCCGCCTCGCGTGAGAGCGCGGATGAGGCGAGCCAGGACACTTCGAGTCCGGCCGCGCGCTGCGCGTCGTACTCGCGCCTCAACGGCTTCTCGAAGTCGTGCGTCCTGCGCGCGATGGTGAGGGCGTCGGCCGGTGCCGGATCGCAGCGAACGCCCAGCCGGCGCAGCGCGGCGGTGAAGTCCAGCGCCGATCGTCGTGTGGCCCGCCACAGGAAACGCGCATCGCGCAGGCCGTATCGGGCCGCAGCCTCCCGGAAAGAGCCGGAGGGGTCGGGGCGCAGCAATCCCGAGCTGCCCGCCGTGGACCCGCTCGCGATTCGGTCCGCCTCGAGGAGGATGGTCTCGATGCCCGCCGCCGCGAACGCATACGCAATCGCGCACCCGCTCAATCCGCCGCCCACGATGACAAGGCGGCTGTGGAGAGACCCGCGCAGCCGCGGATAGGCCGGGCGGCGCGAGGTGGGGAATTCGTCGGTCCAGATTGGCTGGAATCTGACGCGTGGGGGCATGTCGAGCGTCGCTATTGTATGTCAGCGACGCTCCCGTTCGAGCAGCGCCCGCTTGCGGCGGGTACCCCAGTGATAACCGCAAAGACCGCCATCCGCCGACACGACGCGATGGCACGGCACGACGACGCACACGGGATTGGTGGCGCATGCACGGGCGACCGCCCGGAACGCGGTCGGCCGGCCAATCCGGCGCGCGACCTCTCCGTAGGATCGGGTCTCCCCGCGCGGGATTTTCTGAAGCTCCTTCCAGACGCGCAGCTGGAAGGCGGTTCCGCGAACGTCGAGCGGGATGTTCCGCCGCGTGGGTTTTCCCTCCGCGAGCGCGAGCACGGTCGAAACCCACTGCCGCATCGACTTGTCGCCGCAATCGATCGTCGCGCTCGGGAACTCGTCTCGGAGCAGCGCGATCAGCTCGTCGTCCGATGAGCCCAGCTTCACCGCGCACACCCCGCGTTCGGTCGCCGCGACGAGCACGCGCCCGATGGGCGAGGACGCCGTGGTGTATCGGACGACGGCTCCAGAGCCGCCGCGGGCGTACTGGCCGGGGGTCATGCCGAGCCGCCGGGCTGATTGTTCGTACACACGGCTCGAGGATCCGAATCCAGCATCGTAGATCGCTTCGGTCACCGACGTCCTCTCCTTGAGCGCACGGCGCAGCGCGTCGAGCCGCCGCGCCTCGGACAATTCCCGCGGTGAAATTCCCAGGACCTTCCGAAACGTGCGCTGCACGTGCCAGGGGCTGGATCCCACCGCCTCGGCCAGCGCGCTGAGCGGCACGCGGCCATCCTCTCGAGCGCCGGCCAGGCGCGTCCACGCGCGCACCGCCTTTTCCACGAGCGGCACGCCCGCCGCGCTCTCCGGGGCGCACCGCCGGCACGGGCGAAACCCGGCGCGTTCCGCCTCCTCTCCGGTGCGGAAGAACGTCGTCCGATCCGCTCTGGGCTTGCGGCTCGGGCACGACGGCCGGCAGTACACGCCCGTCGAGCGGACGGCATAGACAAACGACCCGTCAGCGCGGGGGTCCCGGGCAAGCACGGCCTGGTATTGGCGTTCGGCGGTCATCTTCCTCGGTCCTCCGGCGCATTCTCGCCCGTCCGCACCACGGCCGCCATCCGCTTCTTGCGGCCGAATTGTCGCGGCACACAAGTTGCGAACTGGAGCGGGCATGAGCCAGACAAGCCCACTTTCGGAACAGCTCGATCGCCTTGCTGAGTTCGAGCCCGCTACAGGACCGTTCATTAGTTTGTATCTCAATACGCAGCCGAACGATCGCGGGCGCGACAACTTCTCGGTGTTCCTGAAGCGGGAGCTGCACGGGCGCGCGGCGACCTACGCACTGGATACGCCCGCCCGCGACAGCCTCGAGCGGGACATCCAGCGGATCGAGGCGTACCTCGCCACCGAACTGAAGCCGTCAGCCAATGGCGTGGCCATCTTCGCCTGCGCGGCGGCGGATGATTTCTTCGAGGCACTGCAGCTCGAGGCCCCCATCGACGAGCACCGCCTCTATATTTCGGACCGCCCCCATCTGTATCCGCTCGCGCGCCTGGACTCGAGGTACCCGCGCTGCGCGGCCGTGCTCTGCGATACCAACCGCGCGCGGATCTTCGTCCTCGCCCTGGCGCGTATCGAGCGGGAGCACCAGGTGGAGGGGACCAAGACGCACCGGCATTCGATGGGCGGATGGTCGCAGGCCCGCTACCAGCGCCACATCGAGAACTACCATCAGCAGCACATCAAGGACGTGGTCGACACCCTCGAGCGCATCGTCCGCGGCGACGAGATCCCGCACGTCGTGCTGTTCGGCGATGCCGTCGCCATTCCCATGTTACGCGCGGAGATGTCAAAGGAACTGCAGGACCGTGTGATCGACGCGGCGAGCCTGCCGACCGGGTCCAACGAGCCCGTGGTGCTCGAGCGGACACTCCGGGCGTTGCAGAAGCACCAGGCACAGAGCGAGCGCGAAAAAGCTGAAGAGGTCATCGGCGCGTGGCGCGCCGGCGGCCTCGGTGTGGCCGGCATCGAGGAAGTGCAGAAGGCGCTGGAGGTGGGCCAGGTTGACGAGCTGCTCATTGCCGGCGCCGGCATCGGCAACGGCCGCGAGCCGCTCAAAGCGGGCGTGGCGGACGAGCTCGTCGCCAAGGCCCGCCAGACCGCGGCGACCGTCACCATCCTCGAAGACGCGTCACTGCTCGCGCCGGTAGGAGGCGTGGCCGCGCTGCTCCGCTACAGGGTCCCGGGGCTCAACGGCCGATCGGAGGCGCGCCGCTCGATCAGTCCTGAACCCACTCCGCAATGAACACATTCGTCTCCCCTTCGACCTTCGCGTCGCGGTTCGACGCGAAGAGGAGCGTTCGGCCGTCGGGGGAGAACATCGGGAAGCCGTCAAACGTGTCGCTGAACGTGATCTGCTCGAGGCCCGTCCCGTCGATGTTGATCGTGAAGATGTCGAAGTTGCGGCCGCGCGGGTTGTGGTGGTTCGACACGAAGACCAGTCGCTTGCCGTCCGGGGTCCACGAGGGCGCGAAGTTCGCGCCGCCGAGCTTGGTCACCTGCCGCAGGTTGCGGCCCGTGCGATCCATGACGAAGACTTCCAGCTGCGTCGGCCGCCACAGGCCGTCTTTCAGCAGCGCGAGGTAGTCGTCCAGTTCGCGCCCGGCCGCCAGCTCGCGGCCGCGGAACGCGATGTGCTGCCCGTCGAAGGAAAAGAAAGGCCCTCCATCCGGACCGGGACGGTTCGTCAGCCGCTTCACGTCCGAGCCATCGGCGCGCATCGTGTAGATTTCCATGTCGCCATCGCGTGTGCTGGTGAACGTGATGAGTCCGTCCGGCGCGATCGTCGCCTCGGCGTCGTAGCCGGGGCTCCTGGTGAGCGGCGCCAGCTCCGTCCCGTCCCCTTTGACGCGATAGATGTCGTAGCTCGAATGAATCGGCCAGACGTATCCCCGCTCGTATCCGGGCTTCGGCGGGCACGCGGCGCCCGCCTCGTGGGTGGAGGCGTACACGATCGCGTCGCCGCCAGGCACGTAGTAGGCGCACGTCGTCCGCCCCTTGCCCGTGGACACGAGCCGGCGATCCGTACCGTCGATCGCCATCGAGTAAATCTGATCGCATCCGCCGCTGGCGGAGGTGGACTGGTACACGAGCCGTTTTCCGTCGGCGGAAAAATAGGCCTCGGCGTTCTCGCCACCGGACGTGAGGCGCTTCACGTTGCGCAAGTGCCTTTCCTTCGCCTTCCAGTCAGGCTGGCCGGATGTCTGCTGCCGGCCGGCAACGAGGGCCACGCCCGCGGCGCACGCAATGATGATGATGGCGATCCCGCGTATGAAACGCTCCTGCATGACGGAATGATACTTTAAGAGCATGGTGCTACCCCTCGCCGCCCTGCTTCTCGCCAGCGCGCTTCCCCCTTCCTCAGATATGAACCAGATCGCGGAACGCTACGTGAAACTCGTGCTCGCACTCGGCGAACACGATCGTGATTACGTCGACGCGTACTACGGCCCTCGCGAATGGCGCGACGAGGTGAGGACGCAGAAACCGGATTTGAGAACCATCGATGCGATGGCCGCGGAGCTGCTGCGCGTGCTCGGCGAGACGGCCCCATCGGCGTCAGCCGACGAGATGCTGCGCCTCCGGCACGGGTATCTGACACGGCAGCTCGAGTCGCTGCGCGCCCGCGTGTCCATGCTCGGCGGGCGGCGCTTGTCGTTCGACGAGGAATCTCGCGCGCTGTACGACGCGGTCGCGCCTGTGCACCCCGAAGAGCACTTCGCACGGCTGCTCGCCTCGCTGGACAGGCGTTTCCCGGGCCGGGGCCCATTGATCGATCGATACGAAGCGTGGCGCCGCCAGTTCATTGTTCCGCCGGCCAGGCTCGACGCGGTGTTCACCGCGGCCATCAAGGAATGCCGCAGCCGGACCTTGAAGCACATCGCACTGCCGCCGGCCGAGTCGTTTACCGTCGAGTACGTGACGAACAAGTCGTGGAGTGCATACAACTGGTACCAGGGCGGATTGAAGAGCCTGATCCAGGTCAACACCGACCTGCCGATCCACATCGACCGCGCCGTCGATCTCGCCTGCCACGAGGGCTATCCCGGGCACCACGTGTACAACGCGCTCCTCGAGCAGGCCCTCGTCAACGGGCGCGGCTGGCGCGAGTTCACGGTATACGCCCTGTTCTCGCCGCAGTCGCTCATCGCGGAAGGCGCCGCGAATTTCGGGATCGAGGTGGCATTCCCGGGCCGCGAGCGCGCCGGCTTCGAGCGGCGCGTGCTGTTCCCGCTCGCCGGGCTCGACCCCGCGCGGGCGGATGATTACTACGAAGTGTACGAGCTGATCGATCAGCTGGCCTATGCCGGCAACGAGGCCGCGCGCCGGTACCTGAACGGCGGGATCGACGCGAAGGGGGCTGCCGACTGGCTCGAACGGTACGCGCTCACGCCGCGCGCGCGCGCCGAGCAGCGCGTGCGCTTCATCGACCAGTACCGCAGCTACGTCATCAACTACAATCTGGGCAAGGACATGGTCCGCGAGTACATCGAACGGCGCGGCGGTGTCGGATCCGCGCCCGCAAGGCGCTGGGAGGAGTTCGAAAGGCTGCTCTCCTCTCCGCGCCTGCCGTCGGCGCTCAAGTAAGGGGGACAGTCACACTTCCTGAACCATGAACGAGTGACGGTCAGGAAGTGTGACTGTCCCCCTTTTCGCCTTATGAACGCAGTCGAGATTTCTCGGCCCGGTGGCCCGGAGGTGCTGCGCCCGGTCGAACGACCCGATCCACGGCCCGCTCCAGGTGAGATCCTCGTGCGCGTCGCGGCGGCCGGCGTGAACCGGCCCGACGTGATGCAGCGCCAGGGCAAGTACCCTCCGCCGCCCGGCGCCAGCGACATTCCCGGGCTCGAGATCGCCGGCACGGTCGTGGATGCGCACGGGTCGAACCGGTGGCACAACGGAGACCAGGTCTGCGCGCTCGTCGCCGGTGGCGGCTACGCGGAGATCTGCGCGGTGCCCGAACCCCAGGCGCTGCCAATTCCTCCCGGCCTGAGCCTCGTCGAAGCGGCAGGCGTTCCGGAGACGTTCTTCACGGTGTGGGCGAACGTGTTCGAGCGGGGCCGGCTGTCCGAGGGCGAAACGCTGCTCGTTCACGGCGGCACGAGCGGCATCGGCACGACGGCGATCCAGCTTGCGCGCGCGCGGGGCGCCCGCGTCATTGCCACCGCCGGCTCCGATGACAAGGTGCGCGCGTGCGTGGAAATCGGCGCCGCGGCCGCCATCAATTACCGCACGGACGATTTCGTGGCCAGGACGCGGGAGCTGACCGATGGCCGCGGCGCCGACCTCATCCTCGACATCGTCGCGGGTGACTACATCCCGCGGAACCTCGACGCGCTCGCCCTCGACGGGCGCCTCGTCGTCATCGGCATGCAGGGCGGGGCGAAGGCGCTCGTCAACTTCGTCGGCGTGCTCCAGAAGCGCCTGACGATCACCGGCTCGACGCTGCGCGCCCGCAGCATCGCGGAAAAAGGACGCCTCGCGCGCGAGGTCGAGCGCCACCTCTGGCCGCTCCTCGCCAGCGGCGCCGTCAAGCCGCTCATCCACGCCACGTTCCCGCTCGAGCGCGCCGCGGATGCGCATCGGATGCTCGAAGCGGGAGCGCACGTGGGAAAGATCGTTTTGGTTCTGGACGAAAGGTTCTAATTTAGACAGGAGGTTCCAAACGGAAGGTTCTTCAGACGTCGAGCTCCTCCGCCTCGTCCGCGCGCTCCATGATGAACTTGAACCGCGCGGAGGCGTCCTTGCCCATCAGCTCGTTGATCACACGGTCGGTCTGGATCTGGTCCTCGATGTCCACGCGCAGCAGCCGCCGCGTCTTCGGGTTGAGCGTCGTCTCCCACAGGACTTTCGGCATCATCTCGCCGAGCCCCTTGAAGCGCGTGATTTCCGGGGCGCCGCGGCCGTTGCCGTGCAGCTTCAGGATCCGATCGCGATGCGCATCGTCCAGCGCCCAGTAGGTGTCCTTGCCGACGTCGATGCGATAGAGCGGCGGCTGTGCGAGAAACACCTTGCCGGCGCCCATCAGCTGCGGCATGTGACGGTAGATGAACGTGAGCAGCAGCGTGGCGATGTGGTGCCCGTCCGAGTCCGCGTCAGCCAGCAGGATGACCTTCCCGTACCGAAGGCGTGACAGGTCGAAGTTCTTCCCGAGCCCGCACCCGAGCGCGGTGACCAGGTCCGCCAGCTCCTTGTTCTCGAGCACCTTGGCGATCGACGCGCTCTCGGTGTTCAGCACCTTGCCGCGCAGCGGCAGGATCGCCTGGCGCGCGCGATCGCGTCCCTGCTTCGCGGACCCGCCTGCCGAGTCCCCTTCGACGATGAAGATCTCGCTGTCGTCGCGGCCGGGCGACGTGCAGTCGCTGAGCTTGCCGGGAAGCGTGAGGCGGTTCGATGTGGCGCTCTTGCGCGTCACTTCCTGCTGCGCGGCGCGGCTGGCCTCGCGCGCCCGGGCCGCCAGGATGATGCGCGCGACGATCGACTCGGCAATCGAGATGTTCTGGTTCAGCCACGCCTCGAGCGCCGGGCGCACGGCGGAATCCGCCGCGGAGGTGATCTCGGGGTTGTTCAGGCGATCTTTCGTCTGTCCCTGAAACTGCGGGTCCGCGATGAACACGCTGACGACCGCCACCAGGCCTTCCCGGATGTCTTCCGCCGTCAGCGCCACCCCCTTGGGCGTCAGATTGTGCGTCTCGATGAAGTTGCGCACCGCTTTGCCAAGGCCCGCGCGGAACCCGTTCTCGTGCGTTCCGCCCGATCCGGTCGGGATGCCGTTGACGTAGCTGCGCACGTGCTCGTCGGTGGACTGGGTCCACTGCAGCGCCAGCTCCATCTTCATGCCGCCGTCCTCGCCGTCACGCGAAAGCGTGAACGGCGTTTCGTGCACCGTGACGGCGCCGCGCTCGGCGACGATTTTCTTGAGGAATGCGACGAGCCCTTCGTCGTGCTGAAACGTCTCCTTCTGCCCCTGGAGTTCGTCCTCGAAGACGATCCGGACGCCTTTGTGCAGGTAGCTCGACACTTCGAGCCGCTCGCGAATGACGGCCGCGTCGAACTCCACCTTCGGGAAGATCGTGGGGTCCGGCCTGAAAAACACGGTGGTGCCGCTGCCGCGGGCCGGCCCGAGCTTCTTCACCGGGCCCGCAGGTTTCCCGAGTTTGTAGCGCTGCTCCCACGATGCGCCGTCCCGCTTGACGGTGGCCACCAGTTCCTTCGACAGCGCGTTGACCACGCTGGCGCCGACGCCGTGAAGGCCGCCGGCTGTCTTGTAGTTGCCGTGCTCGAACTTGCCCCCGGCGTGAAGGGTCGTGAAGATCACCTCGAGCGCGCTCTTCTTCGTCGCCGGGTGCTTGTCGACCGGGATGCCGCGGCCATCGTCGGTCACGGTCAGCGATGAACCGTCTTCGTGGAGCGTGACCGTGATGTTCGAGGCGTAGCCGTTCATCGCCTCGTCGATCGCGTTGTCGAGGATCTCCCAGACGAGATGATGGAGGCCTGTTGCCCCAACACCCCCGATGTACATGCCCGGGCGTTTGCGTACTGGCTCGAGCCCTTCGAGGACGGTGATGTCTTTTGCGGTGTAGGTGGCCACTGACCAGGGTTCAGGGTTCAGTGTAGCAAAACTACACCCTAAACCCTGAGCCCTGAATCCTTCTTCAGCAGCGCGATCTGTCCCGTGTGATATGCATCGTGCTGCGCGAGGCCGTGGAGCATCGCCGCATGGGACTTGCCCGTGCCCATGTGCTGGTCGCGGGCGTCTTTGACCGGCGCGTGCAGCTTTGCGGGATCGAGGGCCCGGACGGCATCGAGGAGCTCCCGCTGCGTGGCGGCCAGGTCTTCCAGCGCGCCGCGCCAGGCGGCTTCCGCCGCGCCCTCTCCCGAAGGCGCCGCCGGCCAACCGCCTGCGGGCGGCTCGCCCGCGGGGTTTCCGCGCATCCGCGAGGCCACCTCGCGCCGCCAGGCGGTGATGTGCAGCACCAGCTCCCAGATGGTGTGTGCTGCAGAAAGCGGACGGTGCGACGCCGCCCTGGCCGTGACGCCCCGCAGGATGTCCATCAGCGAATCGCCATGCCAGGGGTCGCCGTCAAACGCCTGCTTCAGTTCGTCAACGATGAAATCGGCTTCGGTCATCATCACGATTCCAGCAGCAGCGTCCCCGGATCCTCGGCCAGCTCCTTCACGCGCACGAGAAACCTGACCGCCTCCGCGCCGTCCACGATGCGGTGGTCGTACGTGAGTGCGAGATACATCATCGGCCGCACTTCCACCTGACCGTCGATCGCCACCGGGCGATCCTGGATCTTGTGCAGCCCGAGGATGCCCACCTGCGGCGGATTGATGATCGGCGTGCTCACGAGCGATCCGAAGACGCCGCCGTTCGTGATCGTGAACGTGCCCCCCCTGAGGTCCTCGAGCGTGAGGGTGCCGTCGGTGGCCTTCTTGGCGAACTCCCGGATCTTCAGCTCGATTGCCGCAAACGACATCCGGTCGGCGTCGCGCAGCACCGGAACGACCAGGCCTTCGGCGGCGCCGACTGCCACGCCGATATCGTAGTAGTGCTTCAGCACCATTTCGTCGCCCTGGATCTCCGCGTTGACGCGCGGGAACGCTCTGAGGGCGCCGATGGCAGCCTTGACGAAAAACGACGCGATGCCGAGCGAGACGCCGTGTTTCTCTTTGAAGATCTGCTTGCGCCGCTCGCGCAGGGACACGATGCCCGTCATGTCCACCTCGTTGAAGGTGGTGAGCATCGCCGCGGTGCGTTGCGCCTCGACCAGCCGGCGCGCGATGGTGGCGCGCCGCTTCGACATCCGGATCCGCTCTTCCCGCCGCTCGCCGGCCGGCGGTTCGGCGGCCCGCCCTGACAGCGGCGCCTCGGGCCACGGCGTGGGGGACACGGCCGGCTGCACCGGCCAGGTCACGGTGGGCATGGCGGCCGGCGGCTGCTGCGCCTGCGCTCCTTCGCCGGGCCGCGCCGCGATGTAGCTCTCCACGTCCTTCCGCGTCACGCGTCCCGCTTCGCCGGTGCCCTTCAGCCCGCTGATTTCCACGTCGTGCTGATCGGCAAGCCGGCGTGCCGACGGCGTCGCCCTCGTCTTCTCGTCGTCTGAGGGGACCGCCGCGGGTTCCGGCGTCGCGCGCGCCTGCGCCGCCGAAGCCGGAGGCGCAGCCTCCAGCGAAGGCACGCTGGTGTCGACCACCCCGATCACTTCGCCGATCTTGACGTCATCCCCCGGACCCCGCGTGATCTTCTGGAGAACGCCTCCCTGCGGCGCGCCGACCTCGACGTCAATCTTGTCGGTTTCGAGCTCGACGAGCGCCTCGCCCGCCGAAACCGCTTCCCCTTCGCGCTTCAGCCACTTGGCGATCCGCGCGTCGACAATCGATTCGCCCATCTCGGGCACGACAACATTGGCTGGCATAGTATGGCGACTACTTTCGGCTGCCGATCGCGACGCCCCGCGTCTCGCCGGACGGCGATGCGGCCGGCGATGGCGCGGGCGGCGTCAGCACGCGCATGTCGAACGCGCGGGCGATGAGTTGCTGCTGGACGCGGGCGTGGCGCGCCGACGAACCCTCCGCCGGACTCGAGCTTCTCGGGCGCGCAATCAGCCGCAGGTTGAGTTCGCGGCGCAGCATTGTCCGCAAGTACGGGGCGGCGTAGTGCCACGCCCCCATGTTCTCCGGCTCTTCCTGCGCCCAGACGAGGTCCTCGAGCGCGGGATAGCTGGCGAGGATCTGCTCGATGTCGGAGACGGGCAGCGGATACAGCTGCTCGACGCGGCAGATGGCGATCGCGTCGGCGGACTGGTACCCGTCGCTCGTCATCAAGTCCACCGCCATTTTGCCGCTGCAGAGCACCAGCCGGCGCACGCCGTCGCGCCGGCCGACGCCGGAGGCGAACCGCGGGTCATCAATCAGCGGCTCGAAGCGGCCTTCGGCGAGCTCCCGCGGCGACGAGGCCACGGCAGGATGGCGCAGCAGGCTCTTTGGCGTCAGCACGACGAGCGGCAACGGGTCTTTCTCGAGCAGCAGCGCCTGCCGGCGCAGCACGTGGAAGAACTGCGCGGCCGTCGTGCAATTCACGAGGCGCATGTTGGTGTCCGCGCCGAGCTGCAGGAAACGTTCCGGCCGGGCGCTGGCGTGATCCGGCCCCTGCCCCTCGTGTCCGTGCGGGAGCAGCATGACCAGCGACGGCGCCAGCCCCCACTTCGCGCGGGCCGACACGATGAACTCATCGATGATCACTTGCGCGCCGTTCACGAAGTCGCCGTACTGCGCCTCCCAGATCACCAGCCACTGCGGCGCCTGGATGTTGAAGCCGTACTCGAACCCGAGCACGCCGTTCTCGCTGAGCGGCGTGTTGCGGATCTCGAACGCCGCTCTCGCCTGGGGTAGCGCCTGGAGCGGCACGTGAACCCGGCCCGTTCTCGCATCATGGAGGACGGCGTGCCGCTGGCTGAACGTGCCGCGCTCGACGTCTTCGCCGGTCACGCGAACGGGCGTGCCCCCCGCGAGCGCGGATGCGAGTGCCAGTTCCTCGGCGGCCGCCCATTCGATCGTCCGCTCGTCGGGCGTGTCGAACGCGTGCCGACGGCGCTCGCGCGCCTTCTCGAGCTTCCGGTGAGCGGCAAAGCCTTCCGGCAGGGTGAGCAGCGCCTCGTTCATGGCCTTCAGGTCTTCGTAAGGCAGTGCCGTCACCATCCCGCGGGCCGTGCCGGCCGGGGCGATTTCCGGCATCGGCTCGGCGATGACCTCCTCGGGCTTGAGCGACTGCAGCAGCGACTGCAGCTCGTCCATCCGCTGCTTCACGCGCGTCTCGGGCACGCCTGGTGGCACGGCGCCGCGTTCGACGAGCGCGCGGGCCCAGGTGTCGCGCACGGTCGGGTGATTCGCGATGCGCTCGTACATCACCGGCTGCGTGAACGCGGGCTCGTCCCCCTCGTTGTGGCCGTGCCGCCGGTAGCCGACCAGGTCGATCAGGAAATCGCGCTTGAACTTCTCGCGGTAGGCGAAGGCCAGCCGAGAGACCTCCACGCAGGCCTCCGGATCGTCTGCGTTGACGTGCACGATCGGCATCTTGAACCCGCGCGCGAGGCCGCTCGCATACGACGTGCTGAAGGAATCCTCGGGCGAGGTGGTGAACCCCAGCTGGTTGTTCGCGATGATGTGAATCGTGCCGCCGACGTGATACCCGGGCAGCCGGCAGAAGTTCAGCGTCTCGGCCACGATGCCCTGCCCGGGAAACGCGGCGTCGCCGTGGATCAGAATCGCGAGCACGCTCGACGCGTCGAAGCCCGGCTCACCCGGTGTCGTGCCGCGCGTGCCCGACGCGCGCGCCATGCCCAGCACCACCGGATCGATCGCCTCGAGGTGGCTCGGGTTCGGTGGCATCGAGATGTGGAGGTCCACCTCCTCGCCGTCCCGCACGGCGCGATGCGCCCCCATGTGGTACTTCACGTCCCCGGTCCACGCCATGTCCTCGTGGAAGCTCCGGGAGTGCAGCGGGTCCTTGAACTCGGCCAGGATCTGCGCGTACGGCTTGTTCAGCACGTGCGCCATCACGTTCAGCCGGCCTCGATGCGCCATGCCGATGATGATCTGGCAGATGCCCGCTTCCGCGGCCCCGGCGATGACCTCGTCGAGGACCGGAACGAGCATGTCGAGCCCTTCGATCGAAAAGCGCGTCTTGCCCGGAAACGACCGGTGCAGGAAACGTTCGAAGACCTCAACGACCGTCAGCCGCTCGAGAATGGCCACCGGATCGATCGGGTCGTTCGGGGCGCGGAAGCGCCCTTCCTCGATGGCGCCGCGCAGCCAGTAGCGTTCCTGCGGAACGAAGATGTGCGAAAGGTCGTAGCCGATCGTCGAGCAGTAGATCCGCCGCAGGCGGGTGATGGCGTCGAGCGCCGTCTGCGCGCCGGCCACGGCCGTCTGCGTCGGCTGCCTGATGACCGACGCCGGCAGACGCCGCAGGTCCTCCTCCGTGATGCCGTGTGTCGCCGGGTCGAGCGAGGGATCGCCGCTTGGCTTGCTGCCAAGCGGGTCGAGTTGCGCCGCCAGGTGGCCGTAGCGGCGGATCGACTGCGCAAAGTTCACCGCGCCGACGATCTGAGAGGAAAGGGGGACAGTCACACTTTTCGTCGCATCACTGTGAAAAGTGTGACTGTCCCCCTTCTGCTCAAAATACCGTCGCGATCCGGGGTCCACGGACCCCGGATCGCGACGGTACTTCTCGTACAGCTCGGCTACGTACGCCTCGTTGACTCCCTGGAACTCGTCCCACCCCGGCATAAGCTATATATTCTAGCCGAGAGATTCCGTCAGATTTTCTGCGTGTTCCGCGCGTTCTGCGGCGATCTCTTCGGAATACTCAGGGACTGCCAGTCGCCGGCCCGGAAGTGGCGCGCGAGGAACACGATCTGCCCCACGTGATAGGCGGTGTGCTGAAACGACCGGTTCGCCGCCCGCACCACTGAATGTCTCTCGCCACGGATGAACACGTCACGCGCGAGATCGGCTGGCGCCAACGCCCGCAGCTCGTCCAGCAGGACGCGCCAGCCCGCTTCCCAGACCTCCAGGACCTCCTGGCGCGTCCTGTCCGAGGCGACAAATTCGCCGTCGCGATCGCGGTCCGGCTTCTCGCCGTCTGTGGTCAGGAAATCCCGCCAGCGCGAGCGGAGGTTGCCCCCCACGTGCTGCAGGATCACGGCCAGGCTGTTCGAGGCCTGATCGATCTCACGAAAGAACTCCTCGTCTGAAACCCGCGCCACCGCCTTGTCGGCGAGCGATTTCAGCTTCTCGAACTGCTCCGGGAGGTCGCGTAGGTACTCGGCGGCAATGTCCATGGGCCCTCCTGCTAGCGCGGCGCGGTCACCTCGAAGGAAAACACGGCAAAATCATCTCGGGTCCCGTCCGGCTTGATGCCGCTCAGCAGCAGCGAGTACGCGCCCGGTGCGAGCACGTCGACCGGAACAGCGACGAACAGGCGGCGGCGGTCAACCGTCGCCGTGACGAGCGCGTGCACCCACAGATCGTCGCCCCCCGTCCATCGCTGGATCGCCGCGCGATACCGGTCGAATCGCCTGTCGCCAACCGGCAGCACCAGCTGCACGCGCGTCGCGTCTGGGGGAAGGCGTACTTGCTGCCTGGGCTTGCCGGACGGGTCGAGCCCCGGCTCGAGAGGAATTCCGGGCAGCGTGTTCGCCGCACGCTCCCTGCCAAGTCCGATCTCGAACGCGTCGCGTGCCGATCGCTCGCGTGCCAGCTCGCGCTCGGGCGCCGATTCCCGGGATTGCGCCTGGCGGAGTTCCTCTGCCATCGCGCGCATGCCCCTCTGCATCTCGCGGTCGCGCCTGACCAGCAGCGCCGCCAGGCCGACGATGATGAGACAGAGCGTCAGAAGGAGCCACTGGAGGAGCGGATTGTCAGCGCCGGGAACGCCGCGGATGCGCACGGTTCGTTGATAATATCTCCAGCGAGTTCCTGGAGGCACACCGGTTGGCAAAACGGAAGAAGGACCCGTCGCTGTTCGATCGTCTCGACAACGGCGGCGCAGAAATCCAGGCGCGCCCGGCGGATCCGGCCGGTCCGGATGCCGTGGCGCTCCATGAGGCCGCGCAGACGCGGTATCTGAACTACGCGCTCTCGGTCATCACCTCGCGCGCCCTGCCGGACGTGCGCGACGGGCTCAAGCCGGTGCAGCGCCGCATCCTCTTAACGATGTGGCAGCAGAACCTGACCGCGGACGCCAAACCCCGCAAGTGCGCGAAGGTCGTCGGCGACGTGATGGGCAACTATCACCCGCACGGCGACATGGCGATCTACGACACGCTCGTGCGGATGGCGCAGCCCTTCTCGCTGCGGTACCCGCTCGTGGACGGGTCCGGCAACTTCGGGTCGCTCGACGGCGACAGCGCGGCGGCGATGCGGTACACGGAGTGCCGCCTCGCGCGGCCCTCCGACGAGATGCTGTCGGAGATCGATCAGCGGACGGTCCACTTCCGTGCCAACTACGACGGCACGAAGACCGAGCCGGTCGTGCTCCCCGCCCGGATCCCGAACCTGCTCGTGAACGGCGCCACCGGTATCGCCGTCGGCATGGCGACCAGCATCCCTCCGCACAACCTGTCCGAGGTCTGCACCGCGCTCGTCAAGCTCCTCGACAACCCGGATTTGTCCAGCGTGCAGCTCTGCCGGTACGTCAAGGGCCCCGACTTCCCCACCGGCGCGCAGATCCTCAACACGCAGGAGGAGCTGAGGGAGATCTACAGGACCGGGAGCGGTGCGATTCGCATCCGTGGCACGTGGGAATCGGGCCCGGTCACGCGCAGCGGCCGCACGATCTACATCACGAGCATTCCTTACACCGTGAACAAGGCGTCGCTCGTCGAGCGCATCGCGGAAGTCGCGATCAGCCGGAAGCTGCCGCCGCTCATCGACGTCAAGGATCTCTCGACCGAAGACGTCCGCATTGCCCTGGAGCTGAAGGGGGACGCGGACGTGAAGCTGGTGATGGCGTATCTCTACAAGCACACGCCGCTGCAGACCAACTTCGCGGTGAACCTCACGTGTCTCGTGCCGACGGAGGGGAACCCCGAGGTGGGCCGCCCCGAGCGGCTCGGCCTCCACGAGATGCTCTGGCACTTCCTCCACTTCCGCCTCGACGTCGTCACCAGGCGTCTGGAGCACGAGCTGGACGCGCTCAAGAGGCGCATCCACGTTCTTGAAGGCTTCGAGAAGGTCTTCGACGCGCTCGACGAGATCCTGAAGATCGTGCGGAGGTCCGACGGCAAGGCGGATGCCGCAGAACAGATCATGAAGCGGTTCTCGCTCGACGCGGAGCAGACCGACGCCATTCTCGAGCTGAAGATTTACCGGCTCGCACGGCTCGAGATTCTGGTGATCCAGAAGGAGCTGGACGAGAAGCGCAAGCGCGCCAGGCAGATCAACGTGCTGCTCAGGAATGAAGACTCGCGGTGGGCGCTGGTGCGGGAAGAAATCGATCAGATCCAGAAGAAGTACGGCGACGCGCGGCGCTCCAGGATCGAGAGCGTCGAGGAGGTCGAGTACACCGCCGACGACTTCATCGTCGAGGAGGACACCGTCGTCATCGTGTCGCGCGACGGGTGGGTGAAGCGGCAGAAGGAGGTGCGCGACCTCTCCTCCACGCGCCTCCGCGAAGGCGATGAGGTGCTGGCCGTGCTGCCGGGCAGCACGCGCAGCACGGCGGTGCTCTTCACGAACTTCGGCGTCGCGTATACCGCCCGCCTCGCCGACGTGCCGGCCTCGACCGGCTACGGCGAGCCGATCCAGCGGCTGTTCAAGTTCCGGGACCAGGAGCGTGTCGTCGCGGCGTTCAGCCTCGACCCGCGCGTGTCGCCGAAGATCCGGGCGCCCAAAGAGGGCCAGGAGCCGCCCGTGCAGGGACTCGCAGTCACCAGCGATGGTTTCGCGCTGCGCTTCAGCCTCGAGCCGTTCATCGAGCCGAGCACGCGCGCGGGCCGCCGCTTCGCGCGGCCGGCCGAGGGTACGGAAGTCGTCGGCGTGGCGAAGTACACCGGCGATGAGACAATCATCGCCGCCACCAGGCAGGCGCGCGCGATTCTCTGCCCCGCAGAAGAGATCAACTTCCTGTCAGGGCCCGGTAAAGGGGTCACGCTGATCAAGCTGCAGAAGGGGGAGGACCGGGTTCTCGGTTTCGTCGCGTCGGTGGGCGATCGCCATTTGCTCACCGTCGAAACGAACCGCGGCGGCACCCAGACGATCAGCACGGCGAAGTACGAAGTCACCGGCCGCGGCGGCAAGGGGCGGGAGCTGCTCCAGCGCGGCCAGTTCACGCGCGTCATTCCGCCGCCGCCCGAGCTGACGCAGCTGGGAGGCGACTAGGGCTCGCACCACCGTATGCGCCAGTACCGCTACCTCCACCTGGACGTGTTCACCGACCGCGCCTTCGAGGGGAACCAGCTCGCCGTTTTTCCCCAGGCCCAGGGGCTGGAGCCCGCAGCCATGCTGCGGATGACGCGCGAGATGAACTTCTCGGAGAGCACCTTCATCCTGCCTCCCGAGAAGACGGGCGACGTGCGGATGCGGATCTTCACGCCCGGCGAAGAGATGCCGATGGCCGGGCATCCGACGATCGGCAGCACGTTTGCGCTGGCGCACCTCGGTGTGATCGAGCCCGGGCGGCACGTGTTCACCTTCGAGCTCCCCGTCGGCCCGACGCCCGTGGAGCTCGAATGGGAGGCCCACCGGCTGTCGTTCGCGTGGATGAGGCAGCAGGTCCCGACCTACGGCGCGGTGGCGGAGCGGCCGCGCGCGCTTGCCGACGCGCTCGGGATCGATCCCGACCAGGTGATGGACCTGCCGGTCGAGGAAGTCTCGTGCGGCGTGCCGTTCGTGTTCCTGCCGCTGAAGTCACGGAAGGCTGTGGACCAGGCCGAGCCCGACCGCCTCGCGATGCATCGCTTCTTCCACGATCGGAACCTGCCGCTGTACCCGCTGTTCCTCTTTTCGCTCGACGAAGGGCCGGACGAAGCGACCGCGTACAGCCGCATGTTTGCCCCGGGGCTGGGCGTCTCCGAGGATCCCGCCACCGGTGCCGCGAGCGGGCCTCTGGGCTGCTACCTGGTCAGGCACGACCTGCTCGACGCGGATCGCGCGAGGCACTTCGTCAGCCTGCAGGGCGTGAAGATGGGCAGGCCAAGCCGCGTTCACGTGTCGATCGATGCTGAGGGGGACGAGGTCACGCGGGTCCGCGTGGGCGGGAAAGCGGTCCTCGTCGGCGAAGGAACCCTTCAGGCACAATAAAAAAGGGCCGGCATCCTTCAGCCGGCCCTTCGTCCGTACCTGGCCCCTGGCCACTGACCACTGACCACTACTTGATAAACAGCATCTCTCTGTACGTCGGCAGCGGCCACATCGCGTGCGGCACGAGCGTCTCCAGCGTGTCGCCCGTCTCCCTCAGCGCGGCCATGGCCGGCACCACCGTGTCGCGCATGTAGCGCGCGTGCGCGTCCGACGACCCGGAGTTCTCGTGCTCGCAGGCGGACGCCAGCGCATCTGTGCGCGTGCGCAGCTCGCTCACGAGCGAGGCCACGCGCGCCAGCATCTTCGGCGTCTCCCCCGGCTCCACGCCCGCCGCCCTGGTCGCATTCACCGTATTGGCGACGGCGGTCTGGTACTCGAGGGCGGCCGGCAGGATGTACCGGTTCGCCATCAGCACCATGAGCTGCGCCTCGACGTTCACGGTCTTGCAATAAGCCTCGACGTTCACTTCATAGCGCGCGTGCAGCTCGCGCTCGTTGAGGACCTTGTACTTCTCGAACGCCTTGACCACCTCGGGCTTGATCAGCTCGCCGTAGGCGTCGACCGACGTCTTCAGATTCAGCAGCCCGCGCTGCTCGGCCTCGGCGTGCCACTCCGGCGCGTACCCGTTGCCGTTGAAGACGATCCGCTTGTTCTCCTTCACGAGCGAGACGAGCAGGTCCTTCACCGCGTCCTCGAGCTGCCGGCCGCTGCTGAGCGCGTTCTCCAGGTGCGTCGCGACGTAATCCAGCGACTCGGTGACCGCGAGGTTCAGCGAGATCGCCGGGAACGCGACGTTCTGGCTTGACGCCACGGCGCGGAACTCGAACTTGTTGCCGGTGAACGCGAAGGGGCTCGTGCGATTCCGATCCCCCGCGTCGCGCGGAAGCTTCGGCAGCACGGTGACGCCCGTCTCGAGGATGCCGCCGCTCCGCGTGGACTTCGCCCGGCCGTGCTCGATCTGCTCGAAGATGTCGGTGAGCATGTCGCCGAGGAAGATCGAGATGATCGCCGGCGGCGCCTCGTTCGCGCCGAGCCGGTGATCGTTTCCCGCGCTCGCGACGCTCGATCGGATCAGGCCCTGGAAGCGGTTCACCGCGCGCATCACCGCCGAGCAGAACACCAGGAACTGGATGTTGTCGTGCGGCGTCTCTCCCGGGTTCAACAGGTTGTTCCCCAGGTCGTCGCTGATGCTCCAGTTCAAGTGCTTGCCGGAGCCGTTGACGCCGGCAAACGGCTTCTCGTGCACCAGGCACGCAAGGCCGTACTTCGGCGCCACGCGCTTGAGCGTCTCCATCGTCATCATCTGGTGATCGGTGGCGACGTTGGCATTCTCGAAGATCGGGGCGATCTCGTACTGGCTCGGCGCAACCTCGTTGTGCCGCGTCTTCACGGGGACGCCGACCTTGTACAGCTCGCGCTCGACCTCCATCATGCACGCGAGCACGCGGTCGGGAATCGACCCGAAGTACTGGTCCTCCATCTCCTGGCCCTTCGGCGGCCGCGCCCCGAACAGCGTGCGGCCGGCGTTGATCAGGTCGGGACGGTTGAAGTAGAAGTTGCGATCGATCAGGAAGTACTCCTGCTCGGGGCCGCACGTCGTCACCACGCGCTGCGCCCGCGAGCCGAACAGCTTCAGGATCCGCACCGCCTGCTTCGACAGCGCCTCCATCGAGCGCAGGAGCGGCGTCTTCTTGTCGAGGGCCTCGCCCGTCCAGCTCACGAAGGCGCTCGGGATGACGAGCGTCGTCCCGTTCGAGCTCACCAGCAGCCACGGGGCGCTCGTCGGGTCCCACGCGGTGTAGCCGCGCGCCTCGAAGGTGGACCGCATGCCGCCGGACGGAAAGCTCGACGCGTCCGGCTCCCCCTTGATCAGTTCCTTGCCGCCGAACTCGGCGATCGCCCGGCCATCCGGCGTCGGCACGAGAAACGAGTCGTGCTTCTCCGCCGTGATGCCGCTCATCGGCTGGAACCAGTGCGTATAGTGGGTCGCGCCGTGTTCGACCGCCCAGTCCTTCATCGCCGTCGCGATGATGTCGGCGATCGTGTGGTCGAGCGGCTCCCCCATCGTCACCGTGCGCCGCAGCGCGCGGTACACCTCCTTGGGCAGGCGCGACCGCTGCACGTCGTCGTTGAACGTCAGGGAGCCGAACAACTCGGCCGCGTGCTGTATCTGCTGCACCTGTTCGTCGATCCGCGCGCCGTTGGTGTCGGCCTGTTGCGCGCGGCCGACATTGATGCCCCACTCAGTAATGCTTCTGATCGCTTCGCTAAGTGCCGCGGAACCCATCGGCGCGTCCTTCCTTCTGGAATGCTGGAGTCGGGTGGGACGGGGAGTGCCCCTCGCTTCCCCGCCAGAGATTGGACCTGCATTATCAGGCCTGACACCCGTCTCCAGCAAGTGCGAACCTGCGCGGTTCCGTGCCATAGCAGGCAACCGCTGAGGTCGTTCGCCCCGCCCCTCGAGCAAGGGCGCTGCCAGAGGGCGGGGGACGAGGCAGAAGGCACGGCTCGTATGTCATGCCCGGAGCCCGTTGCCTGACGCTTCGTTCTTGTGCCTTGTGCCTGTTACGGCCGTTTTTCGCCCGCCGGAATGCGAAACGGCAGCTGGTTTTGCGGCGGCGGCAGGGGGCAGGTTGCGTAGTCGGTGAATGCACACGGCGGGCTGTATGCCCTATTGAAGTCCACGACGACCGCGCCGCTCCCCGTCTTGGGAAGATCGGCATACAGGTACCTGCCGGCATGGTAGGTCTCGGTTTCGCTCGTACGGTCGCGGAAGATCAGGAAGAACTCCTCTTTCTCGTCGGTCTCGTACAGGGCCTCGAGGCGCACGGTATGGCCGTCGATTGTCAGCTCGATCCGGCCCGGGTTGATCATCTCGAACGTGCCCCCCAGCACGTTCGCGATCTCGACGCGCCGTTCGTCGTGCGGGATGAACCGGCCCCTGACCCGGTACTCCGGCTTGACCGGATACCAGCGCAGGCCTCTGAACTCCCGGCGACGCGCGTTCTCCGTGTCCCGAAGCCTGATGGCATGCCGGTCGCCGCGCTTGATGGGGAACATCGTCAGCGGGCCGAAGCGCACGAGGCCCTCGTGCTCGGCCGCGGCCACGCCCGGCGCGGCCGTGAACGTCACCGTCTGCCGCTTCAACTCGAAGCGGCCGAGCCGCGGCGGCGCGGCGCCGGGCAGCACGATGTCGTTCGATGCGGCGCTGCCGGCGGTGTTGATGCCCTCCTTCAGCCAGTACAAGCCCGCGACGCTCAACCACCCGTCGTCGGCACGCAGCGCCGCTTCGCGCCCGGCGCGCCACTTCTGGATTTCAGCGACATACCCGTCAACCGCGGGCTGTATCGCCAGCGCCATTACAATGAGCAGTGTGTTCATAGGTCACGTTGCCGTGGGTCTTGCCGCCAAGCGGATTGCGCCGCGTGTTTCGCTGGGTACCCTGTTTGTCGCCGTCTCGTTGGTCGATCTCCTCTGGCCGATCTTCCTCGTTCTCGGCCTCGAGCACGCTCGCATCGATCCGGGGAACACGGCGTTTACGCCGCTCGATTTCTATGACTATCCGATCACCCATAGCGTTCCCGGCGGCCTGCTCTGGGCCGCGCTGGCGGCGGGCCTGTGGTACTCGCGGCATCGCGCCGGGCGGGCTGCGCTTGTCGTCGCTGCAGCCGTGATGAGCCACTGGGTGCTCGACTTCGTCAGCCACGGTCCGGACATGCCCGTGCTGCCGGATGGCCCTCATGTCGGGCTCGGATTGTGGAACTCCGTTCCCGCGACGCTGCTCGTCGAGGGCACCCTGTTCGCCGCAGGCCTGGCCGTTTACGTCCGCTCGACGCGGCCGCGCGACGCGGTGGGCCGATGGTCACTGCTCGGCCTTGTCGCGTTTCTCCTCGTCATCTATCTACTGAACGCGTTCGGTCCTCCGCCGCCGGACGCGCGCGCGCTCGCCTACGGCGCGCTTGCCGCCTGGCTGCTCGTGCCGTGGCCGTACTGGATCGACCGCCACCGCGTCGCCTTCGGCGCGTCCGGCCCCATGTAGTCCCGCTCGCGCCGGCGGATCGCCTTGTAGCGTGCGAACGCCGTTCGCTCGTCCTCGAGGCCGAGAATCGTGCGCACGCCGCACCCGCGGAACGTGTGAGCGAACATCCGTCTGGCGTGCCTCAGCACGAACGCGGGATCGTGGCGCAGCACGTTCGGAAAATGCCGCGACTTCATCCATCGCTCGGCGCGCCACCGCAGGAACTCCACGTCCTCGGCGGCGAGATGCCTGGTGCGCACCACCGCGGTCGTCCCGTCGTATTCGTCCACATTCTCATTGACGATGAGGCCGTGCTCCCGGAAGTCCTTCGTCATGGGCGTCCCCGGATACGGCGTCGGGTGCTGGATGTAGGGCCAGTCCACGTGCTCGCGCGCGAACGCGAGGTTCGCTTCAATTGATTCGCACGTATCGTCGGGGTTGCCGACGATGAGCCCCCCGACGACGAACATGCCGTTTCGCCGGATGTGCTCGCACGCCCGCGCGCTGGCGTTCCCCGCCGCCCGCCCGCCCGCCCGCGCGGTATTCTTCGCCGTGGCCTTGAGAAACGCCAGGTCGCGCTCGACGATGTTCTCGATGCCGAGAAACACGTAGCGGAACCCCGCGCGGCGCATCAGCGGCGCCAGCGCCTCCCCGTGAGCGGCAATGGACGATGTCATCGCCTGCACGATGTAGTCCACGCGATTCAGCCCGGCAGCGATGATCGCCTCGCACAGCGCCTCGAAGCGGCGCACGTTCAGCGTGATGTTGTCGTCGACGATGAAGATCGTGCGCGCGCCGTGCCGCTGCGCATCGGCGATGTCCGCCAGGACGCGGTCGAAGGCCCACGTTTCGAAGTTGCGGCCCCGCATCTCGATAATCGAGCAGAAGCTGCAGTCGTACGTACAGCCTCGCGATGTCTCCACGATGTCGATGTGCCGGCCGAGGAACGTGTACCCGCGCAGCACGCGCGCGGCGCGGTTCGGCGGCCGGATCTCGTCGCCGAGCCGGCTCACCGGGCGCGGAGGGTTGCGCACGACCTCGCCGTCCCGCCGCCGCCATGACAGCCCCGCGATGCCGTCGAACGGCTCCGCTCTCTCCAGCGCGCGCAACAGATCGCGGAACGTCAGGTCCCCTTCCCCGCGCACGATGAAATCCACGCCTGACTCCGGCCGCTCGTACTCCTCGGGCGCGAGGCTCGCATCGTATCCGCCGACGACGACCCGCGCGGATGGCGACAGGTCCCGGGCGATGCGAATGATGCCAAGGGCGGTTCGCCGCTGAAACGTCATGATCGAGAGGCCGACGACCTCCGGCCGCAGTTGCGCCATCAGCTCGCGCACCGTCGCCGCCACGCGGTTCTGCACGCAAATCAGGTCGGCCACGTAAACCTGGTGATGCGCGTCCACGTTGCCCGCCAGCGAGGTCAACGCCGCGTTCGGCATCCGCATGGTCAGCGCGGGCGTGTGCTCGAAGGAGTCGGGCATGGAGAGGAGGAGGGCTCTCACGTCAGGGGCTGGGATTTAGGCTTCAGGGTTCAGGGTCAATGAGGGTGAATGCTGCGCCCGTCGCGACTGCGAGTCAAGCAAGCCGTTTGAGAAGCTCTACCGTGGCATGATGGTCTCCCTGAACCCTGTGATGCGCCGCATCCTTCACGTCGACATGGACGCCTTCTACGCGTCTGTTGAGCAGCGTGACGACCCGTCGCTGCGCGGCAGGCCGGTGGTCGTCGGGGGATCGCCCGAGCATCGGGGCGTCGTGGCCGCGGCGAGCTACGAGGCCCGTGCCTTCGGTGTGCATTCGGCGATGTCGATGGCCAAGGCGGCCCGCCTGTGTCCCGAGCTGGTCATCGTGCGGCCGGATTTTGCGAAATACACCGCTGCCTCCCGCCAGGTGTTCGACATCTTTCGATCGGTCACGCCGCTCGTCGAGGGCTTGTCGCTGGACGAGGCGTATCTCGACGTGACCGAGAACGCGTGGCACGAGCCGCTCGGGGTGAACGTGGCCAGGCGGATCAAAGAGGCGATCCGCGAGCGCACGCAGCTCACCGCGTCAGCCGGCGTTGCGCCGAACAAGTTCCTCGCGAAGATCGCGTCCGGATGGAAGAAGCCGGATGGCCTGACGGTCATCGCGCCGGAGCGGATGGAGTCGTTTCTGCAGCAGCTCCCGGTCGACGCGCTCTGGGGGGTCGGGCCGGTGACCGCGCGGAAGTTGCGCGCGCGCGGGATAGAAAGGCTGGTGGACGTCCGGAACGCGGATCCGAGGGTCCTCGAGGAAGCCGTGGGCAGCTGGGCGGATGGTCTCATCGATCTCGCCCACGGCCGCGACGACCGCCAAGTCGAGCCGAACCGCCCGGCGAAGTCCTGCGGGACGGAGAATACTTACGCGAAAGACCTCACCGACATCGACGAGATGCGCGAGTCGCTCGGCGAGATGGCAGACGAGTGCATCCAGTGGCTCGAACGAAAGCGCCGCGTCTGCCGCACGGTCACGATCAAAGTCCGGTACTCGGACTTCACCACGATCACGCGAAGCCGGACGTTTCCGGCCCCAACCCGCGATGCCGCCCTGATCCGCGCTGCCGCAATCGACCTGCTCTCCAGGACGGGCGCCGCGACGACCCCGGTGCGCCTGCTCGGCGTCAGCGTGCACAACCTGCTGACCGACGAAGAAGCGGCGGCCGGCTGGCTGCCGTTTTGAAGGGTGCCGTTTTGAAGGGGACAGTCACCCTTTTCGCGAGACCCGGACGAAAAGGGTGACTGTCCCCTTCGCTCTTTCAGCTGACTCCCGCCGCGAAACCCGCAGAACTCCTTTTTCAAAACAAGCCTCGGAGTTTTCTGCGTGTTCAGCGGTGAGAGCTCGCGTTCGGCGTTTTTCAGGGTTCCGTCAGAACTCCACCGCCAGGGGACACCAGGCTGCACGCACGTTCGGCCCATACGTGCATCGCATCGATCCAGTCATCGCTGATGTCGCAGGCGTTCCGAAGAACAGGCCGCCTTTGGCTTGGCAGCTACGAATCATCAACACACTTGAGACTTATCGTCAGCGAACACCGAAGTCAAAGATCTTTCTGGGCGTAAGGCCTGTCTGACCTGATCCTGTGACCTGGGGAACCACCAACAGCGAGTACTCCCCTTCGGGCAGCGCCGTTTTGGGCGTCACGAAGTAGATGTCCCTGTCGAGGCGTTTGGCATCAACCAGAAAAATGTCCTTCTCCGCGAACCCGGCTTGTGCTTTGCCAAAACCAGCCGAGCCGACTTCAAGCTCCCGCCGTCCCTGTTGCTGTTTGACCGTGAAACGAACGAGATAGTACTCACCTACTGACTCATTTTCGGCAAGGTGTACGTAGAATCCTGGCGACTGACTCACCTGAAGATCGGCGCTCAACCCAGGCAGCATCGCGTTCAACCTGGCCTTTTTGATTCCGAATGTCAGCCGGCTCACCGCCGTGCTACCGGTTCGTGTCTGGTAAGGCGTCTTCGCCTCGATTCGGTGCACCGAACGATCCTCGGCATAGTAGACGCCGTCCTCGGTTCGAACGGCTGCCGGAATCGCGGGCAACACACCTGCAAGAGACTTCTTCTCGGAAGACACCGCCGGTGAAACCCTTGCAGGGCTCGCCGCATCCGCCGCGGCAGAGCCGCCGTTCCCGGCGCGGGCGTCACCCGCTTGCATCGACAGAATCAACGTGTCAGATGCCCCTGCCTTTTTCAGCGTCACGAGGCCGGCCGGAGTCAGATCGAAGTTCTTTGCAGATGCTTGGCGGATCGCCTCCATGATGACCTGTTCCGACAATCCGGCCGATATCATCTGAATGACGTCACCGTTGGTCATCTTCGCCGATGACACGGCGGCCCGACCAGACGGCTGCGGTTTTGGAGTGGTTGTTTGGTTGTCTGATATGGGGGCGATCAGGCCAACACAAAGTGCGATAGCGGCCGCAAGAGACATGCACGTTCTCCTTGCTGTGTTGGAAGAAGGGCAGTCTACGGCTGATAGGGAATCAGGTCAAGGCGATCTGAGTCCCCGCGCAGCACGTGATGAAAGCCGGTCGTGAAGCAGGCTTCGGCTTCGCTCAATCATGCGCAGCGGCGTCACGGCAGCGGCCTGGCTGACAGCCAGTCTTGGACCCGTGCTTTGTGCGCTCCGTTTCCCGCAAGATACCTCGTCGTCTCGTCGACGAACGCGCGGCGATCCGGTGAGCTCTCGTCCTTCCCGGCGGCAAGATCGCGTAGAGCTGCGAGACGGAGCACCACTGCGGCATCGGACCAGGACTCTTTCTGCTGGCTGGTGATTTCGCGCACGAGTTCCGGCTTTCCCTGCAGTGCTGCAACCAGCACCCGCCGGTCGAGTAGCGCCTTATGCGTCGGCCATCGGTCGAGCCCCTCCAGCACGATCGGTTCGGCGGAGCTCGGACGTCCGAGTCGCAGCCAAGCGTCGATGGCAGCGACATAGGTGGCCGGTTCTGGGTCTGGCGCCAAGGTCGCCATCTGCCACGCGGCTGCGGCCTCCGCGTCGCGTCCCGAAGCAGCATGGCATACACCAAGTAGAAACATCGTCGGCCCGAAGTCCGGCGCAAGGCTGGCAAGCCGGTTCACGGCAGCGTGCCCTTGCGGCACTTGCCCAGCAAGGAGGTGCGCCAACGATTCAAGGACATGATTCTGGATGTTCTCGCTGGCGCCACCTGCCGTAAGCGACGGCAATGCGTCAGCGGCAACCGGCTGGTCCTGACGCAAAGATGCGACAATCGCCTGGCGGTCCCTATTCAACGCACCGGTGCGCGCGGCCAATTTGTCGAGAATACCGTCCAGCCGGTCGCGAAGGAGGTCGCGAAGTGTGAAGGCGCGGATCTGTGAGGCCGCTTCGTTCTGCAGGACGGGCGCGGCTCCTGCCGCTCTGGCACGGGACATCGACGTGGCGCGACTGAGCCGGACCGATCCCCTCCACGAGCCGAGGGGCCTGTTCGCGTCATCACCCACCTGCACTCCGAGGGTGTACGTTCCCGGTGCGAGCGTGGCGACCGGCAGCTCCAGCTTCACGAGTGACGGTGCCCCTGCCGCGAGTTCCGTTTTTGACACCCGGCTCGTCGCGACTGCCGCTGCTCCTTCCGCGAACAATTCTGCTCGTATGTTCACGCTCGGCGACGACTGCGATGTCGAGGCGTATAGCTCGATGGCGACCGACAACGTATCGGCCACCTCGATGTCGTCGCCGGCTCTCGGAGAATCGACACTCTCTGGCGTACCGATCACCGGATCCGAGAAGACCACCGTGCCCGCTGTGTTGAGGCGCGCCAGCAAGCGGTGTTCGATCGATCCGCCACGCCCCCGATCATCGAGGGCGGCGAGATGGAGCGTGTACTCCCCCGGTGGCAGCACCTCGGATACTGCCATCCGCGTAATCGTCTGCCCTGAGTGGGCGCGGCGATCGCGCGCGACTCCCGCGGACACGGCGTCGCTGTTTCCGCCTGACAGTACGTAGGCCGTTTGAATGGGGCCGGGCCCATCTGCCTGGACGGCGATGAGGAGCCGCAATCCTGCGCGGCCGGCATCTCGGGAAACGTACGTTTTCAGCGCAAGCGGCAGCGACTGATCCATGTCGCGTCCACCGAGCAGCGCCGTCAATCGTTCGTCTGGAGATGTCGCAGACGCAGAATTGGGAGTCTTGGCCGGAATCAGCACGTTCCGCGTCCGGACGACGACGCCTTGGCGCTGGCTGCGTATCTTCACGTTGAGGCCGTCCGCCTCTAGATCGGCCGGATCGAGCTCAACACCGATTCGATAGACTGCCAGCATCTCACCAGCTATCCGATCAAATGCGCGCTGAAGCGCCGGCAATATTTGCCAGTGTGCTCTTGCCTTCAGCCGCGTCGCGTCCGGCTGTTGGCGAGCGGCCCGGCACGGCTACGTCCGACGCATTCGGTCGAACGTATAGCACATGAACGATCACACTGGCGGCTGCCCCCTGGCGCTGGAGGGACCGCCAAGGCATCTGTTCGCCTGGCGCGATGATCCCACCGCTCACAAGCACGAGGTGCTTGATGCCCGGCCAGCGGCTGAGGGCCGTAAGCACTTTCAGGACGGCATTCGACTGAGCCTGTGCCTTCTGCCGCGCCGCGGCCATAATGGCAACGGACTGCCGCTCGATGTCTGCGACGCATAACGCGTGCTCGTTTGGCTTCTCGGTGAACGGCCAACACAGTCGATCGATCGCGCTGTCCTTGGCAAACCGGTTTCGTTCCGAACTGATCTCGATCGCTTCCACGATTCCGATTGCGCCTTCGCGCACAATCGGCCCGACGCCGTAGGACGCGAGCGGCCTTGTGCCGCGGAGGGCCGCGGTCACAAGTGCCGCGATCGACGAAAAGTCCGAGGCGAACGTGAGGGCGCCATTGGTGGAGGTATATCCGACGCCATATTGGTTCGCTTTCGGAGCCGCGGCCGCAAAATCGACGGCGGCCTTGAGAACGCCCATGCCTTCCCCGGGGTCGAACGATTCGTCGTCGATCAGGAAGACCAAAGAGACGGGCGGCGACGGCGCGGGCTGCGTAATGGCGGTTCGATTGCTCACGCTGTCGCGTCTCCCACTCACCGGAGCCGGGCGGTCGCTTCCCGGCGCTGAGTCTCCCAGCAGTTCGATAGCGGTGACGCGACGGCGACGACCGGAAACCTCGACGAGGAGCTCCGATGGCTGAAGATCCCGTACGGGTTGGCCGCGATCGTCCACGGCGATTACATCGAGTGTCTGGATGACGACGCGACTTCTGAACGTGGGCTGGGGCGATGCCTGTGCGCACACCGCGATCATGAGTACGGCGGCGCCGATACTGCTACCGCGAACTCTTGAGAACATACCCCGCCCGCGAACGGACACGGTACTTACGCCGCGCGAGCTCGACACGGAGCTTTCGCCACTCTCCGGGAGCGCCAGGGGAATCCGGAGAGAAGCCCAGCGTGTACAGCTGCGCGAGATCTTCCATCACTTCGCGGAAGGCTTCGTCAGCCTTGTCCAAGCTCGAGAGAAAGATCGCCCTCCCGCCGCTGGCCTCCGCCATTGACTTCAGCTGGTCGCGAAGCGCTGGCAGATCGGCGGCGGATCCGTGTCCAACCACATAGAGAACGACATCGTCGGCCAGGAGGCGCTGTTCGACCCGCGTCGGCGAAGCCTGGCTTGACCGGTCTTCGCCGTCCGTGAACACGACGAGCGACCGCCGGCCCTGTCGGTCCGTCAGCACGTCCAACGCAGAGAACATCGCGTCGTACAGAGCCGTACCACCCCAGGACGCCAAGCGATCGATCGCTCGGTGCCGCGCCGCCGCTGAGGCGCCGCGCGGCGCGATCGTGAAAAATGCCGTGTTAAACGCGGCGAGCGTCACAGTATCGTCTGGCCGCAGAGCAGCGAGGAACGTCTTGACCGCCTGCTGGACTTTCCCCAACTGATCCGCCATGCTGCCGCTGATGTCCACGGCCAGAATGATTTCGCAGGATGACCCTTCTGGAGCAAAGAACGTAATCGCCTGCGCGCGGTCGTTCTCGAAAAGCGCGAAGTTTTCCCGCTGCAGCCCCGGTACGAAGCGGCCGCGGGAATCCCGGACCGACACCGGCACGAGTACCGATCTGACCTCGGAGGTTTCAACCAGTGGTACGTCAGCTGTCGACATGGTTCTCACGATTCGCCGGCCCGACGCGAGTATCGCCACGACACGGATCGTCCGCTGCCTCAGTTCCGGACCGACAGTTGTGTGACACCGGTACGGCGGGGAGGTCAGCCGGCAAGCCAGCGCGCCGTCAACGGCAACCGTGATGGAAACGATTCGGTCGTTCCCAGGCGTGGCATCGAGGTAGATCGTCGTTTCGCCCACGACATAATCGGTGGGCGTCGGAGACACGATCTCCAGACTCGGAACGGGAGGATTCTGCGCAGTGAGCACTACGCTCAGAACCAAGGGCGTCGTCGTCCAGGTCATTCTCGTCCGGCGGTCGCGGCACGAGTGGTCGCAAGCTCACGGGTGGACACCAGCGCGAACAGAAATTGCTCCTCGCGATCCCGTGCGACCCCACGCACGAGCCGAGCCAGCGCTGCCCAGTCATCCTCGACAAACGGAGCGAACCTGTCCAGGACATCCGTGATGGCGGCGGCGAGTACCGAGGGGAACACCGCGACGGGCATCCCGACTTCGACCAGCAGCTCGGCCAGCCTGATCGACAGATCTGCCGCCGCCCTTGCAAGCGTCCTATCAGCCGCCGAAGAGCGAAACCTCTCTAGTTTGGGAAAGCGTGTACACCAGCAGCCGTCCTTGACGGTTGACGCGATACCGAGAATCGACAGCGCGTCAGGAGTTCGACGAGCGTGATCTGGTCGGCAACGGCGCCGCGTTCGTGTACCTCCGACCACCTCGTGATGGCGGCACGCCGCGCGCCGACCACCTCGGAGAGGTTGGTTTCTTGCGAACGCCGCATCTGCTGCCAGCGCTCGCGGCCGCGCTGAACCGCGGCAACGAGTGCAGGCAGGGGATCCGCACCGTCAGGTGTACTGTTCCTCGACGCCGACAAGGCCACCGTCTGCAGCATCGCAAGAACGTCCGCTTCTGGAACAACGCCGGGTTCCGCGATGTTCTCGCCAGCAAGTCGCCGCAGCAGCGACCTGCCGAGCGCGACGTCAAATCCAATAAGGGACCCCGTGAGAAATCCGCCGCGACCGTCGTCCGCCTCGAGCTCAGCCGGACGCCAAGGGACGGCAACAACGCCTCTCGTCTTCAGCCCGAAGCCAAAATCGTGTCGCCTCCACAGATCGGCATACTGATCCGGTGCACCTAGGGCGGCGCCGAGTCGACCCGCGTACAACAGCGCCGGTATTACATCGGCGAGTGTCACGTCAGAGAGCCACTTCAGAACAGGTGCAATCCTTTCGGCACGCCGTACATCCTTGTCGCGTTTGATGCGGTCGAGATCCTTGAGGACTTTCGTCAGATGGTCCGCACCACTACGGGGTTTCTTCGGTGCGGGCCCGGTCCCTGCCGGGAGCGGCGCCTTGAATGCCGTTAGTCTGGCCCGAAGCTCCACCGCCGTTCTCCTCACCTGCTCAACCTTTTTCGCCGACGCGAGTGCTTCGGCCCCGCGCGCAAGCGCCAGAACATCGTCGAGCGATGGCCGCAATTGGATCCGCGCGATCCGAAGCGCACGGGCACTCTGAGCGCCTTGGATGTCGACGCGGTATGCCAGACCTTCCCATTCAACGGTTTGTCCAGCGGCAGCTACCGGGCCTGCGAGCAATGGAAGCAGGTTCGCCTCAAAGCTTTCGCCGGCGGCTGCTTCCCGAGACAAACGAGGCACCAAGGTAGTGTCAAGCCATCGAGCCAGCCGCCCCTCGAAAGCACCGCTGCCCGACGGTTGCACTGCCGCTGCGCTCTTCAACCACGACGAGACGGTTTGGACGTCCAAAGCTCCGGTTCGCCGTAGCGCCTCCAGCAGGGCCACAATCCCCTGCCATTGCTGAATCGCTAGAGCGCTCTCCTCGGACTGGCCGTCGCCCAGGCGCTCGGTAGCGCGCGCGAGGGCCGCGAGCAGTCCAGGGTCGCGGAGTCCCATGCGTTCGAATCCGAGCATCAGCGACGGGTATCTCCGAAACGCGATCAAGCCAACGAGCACGTCGGCAGCCTGCTGCTTTGTGGGCGTGGCATACATGCGCTGGGCGAAGCGGACCAGATCGAACCGTGCTCGAGTAAGCTCCGGATCGGCGAAAACCATCCCCATGATCCAGCTCGTGGTGATCAAGCCGTCGTTATCCAGATCACGAACCGTGCGTTCCGGCCGTTCCGGGATGTCGTTCCGATCGAGCACCTCGCGCCACAGGCGCTGCCAGGGCGGACCGAGGAGACGACCATCGCGACCCCATTCAAGATCGATGAGAGCTGCGGCCGGATCGAATGCGACAGGAATCGGACGTTGGCGAATGTCCCACGCCGGGGGCGATTGGCGGAAGATCTCGTAGAGGCGCTCCGCGGCCTTTTCGGAGGACTTGCCCGTCTGGTCGAAAAAAGCCCTGCGGACGTCTACAGGGGGCAACGATTCGACGGCGGAGTAGAAATACGCGAGTCGGCCGTCATCGTCGTTGAAGATGCGGCGGATGAACCGCTCGGCGTCTGCCGGCGCGGTACCGACGATCCGTTCCCAGACCCGTTCGCAGGACACGCCACCGGGTACCGCGACGGAGCGTCCCCTCACGGTGAGTGACGAGGCAAAAACGGCAAATACCCGACGATCGCCGTCGACCAGGTCATGAGCGAGCGACGGACGTGCCGCGATGTATCGTGCGGTTTCGGTGTCAACCGCCGTCAGGCCCTGATACAGGCGCAGCATCCGAACATCACTGATGATGCCCAAGAAAGCGTGCTGCCGCGAATCGCGGTCGAGTACGGCCGACCATTCCGCAGGTGTCAGGGGCGACGGCAGATCGTCACGGGCCGGCAGCAACTGAAGAGTCTCGCCCGCATTCAGTTTCTGGGCGATTGCCGCCGGCTTGAGGCCCAAACACGACCTAAAGAACGCGCGTTGGCCATCACGGTCACTCGACGGCTCGACCGTGATGACCGCCTTCCTTTCGCGCACCTTGAACCCGGCATGTTCAAGGAGATCACGCAGCCTGCGCCCATTTGCCACGTCGCGAAGCGACACACCCTTGGTCGCATCAGCTTTCGCGGCCCGCTCGTCAAACTCGTCCAACCACCTGGCGTACTGCGCGAGGTCCTCGAGGATCGTCTCGGGGAGCGTGTTGAGTGCCACTCTGCGGCTCAGCGCGATCAGCAACTCGGCCCTGGGAATATCGGCGGGCAGTTGTGCGACGCAGCGCAAGGCCGCTGAGCCTCCAGGCACGGACATGGTCGTCCATCCCTGAAACGGCACCGCTCCCGCGGCTGGGAGGGCGAGGCCGGGAGCGTGTACGAGGACAGTCAGCGCAAGCCCCACGAGCCTCATGCTCAGCGCCCTCCGAACAGGACTACTCCGGTGATCGTGGCGGTGGACACGCCCGGGTAATTGAACCCGCCGGAGATCCGAACCTTCGCCGCAGGTGCGAGAATAACTGCGGCCGCCAACTCGAGACGCGCCAGCGGAACCACCGGCAGTTCGGCACCAAACGGGCTGAAAAACTGCCGTGCTGTCATGGTGTCGACTGTGCTGTTTGCGCGATCCTGCCGCCAAACACCATTCCAATCTGAACGCGTTCCTTGATCGTACCGAACGATGCGAACTTGTCGATGCTGACGCCAGACACGGTGATATCGTGGGCCACGCGATCGAATCGCTCGGTACTCGCGCGCGCGTCGTCGTTCACGCGCTTGCGCACGTACACGATCGCCCAATCGCCGCCGAGTCTGCGACCGCGTCCTAATCCGATGCGAAACTCAGTGCCAGTGATGTCGACGTCGTCGGCATCAAATAGTGTTTTGAACTGATCTGAGACCGTCCACCGCGGTGCGAGCGTCGCCTGCGCAGCCCACTGCGAGCCACTGGACTGGGCCGCACACGGCCGAGTGAGGAGCGGGCCTATCACAAGCGCAAGCAGAATACAGGTTCGACGCATCGTGGGCTCCATAGAAACGCCGGCGCCGGACCTGGCCAAGCGCCATGCACGGCGCGGCACGTCGTGTGGAATGAAGTGGCGGGGATTATGGTCCATCTACGCCGGGGCAGCAAGCAAAGCTAACTTGTGACTTGACTAGACCAGATACTTTACGGTGAAAAGAAGAAATGCTGCGCGGCGGCGAGTTGCTTTGATTCCCTTCCGCGGTTTCTGCGTGCTCCGCGGTGAAATCTTCTAGCTGACTCCCGCCGCGAACTTCGTCCTCGCGGAGGCGACGATGACGCTGTACTTCGCCTGCATCAGCTCCCACTCGGTCTCGAGAAGCGAGTGGCGCGCGTCGTTGAGCTCGGTGGACGTGATGACGCCGTTCTCGTACGACACCTCGGCGATCGACAACCCTTCGCGCGCGAGATCCAACGCCTTCAGCTGCGTCGCCACGATCTCGCGCGCCGCCTCCAGCTCCCGGTAGGCGGAGGTGACCTCCAGCCGTCCGGCGTCGAGCGTGGCGTTGATCCCGTGCTGGGCCTGCCTCTCCTGCGCGGCCGCAGTCGCTTTCTGCGCGGCCACGCGCGGCCCCGCGAACAGGGGCACGCTCACCGCGAACGCGAACTGGTAGCTGCGGTTGTCCCCTTTCCACACGCCGCTCCAGGCGTCCTCCTGGTACTGCAGGTTCCCCGTGAAGGCGAGGGTGGGCTTCAGGTTCGCCATTGCCAGGGCCTTCAGCCTGCCCGCGCTCTCGCGCTGGGCGGCCAGCGCCTGCACGTCGGCCCGCGCCGGCAGACGCGCGAGCAGCTCGTCTTCGGGTGGCCCGTCGGTCTGCTGGTCGAGCGAACCGGTGAGCGCCAGCGGCGTCTTCGTGTCGAGCGACAGCACGGCGCGCAGCGCCTGCATGGCGATATCGGCGCTGCTCCGCGCGCGAATCAGCCGCGCCCGCTGGTTGGCGAGTTCCACCTCGGCGCGGAGGACGTCCAGCCGGGCCACCGTGCCCGCCTCGTAGCGCGTCTTCGCGAGGCCGAGGTGGTTCTCGGCGCGGCGCACCCCCTCGTCGGCGACCGAAATGCCCTGCCGCTGGAGCATCGCGCCGTAGTACGCCTCCACGACTCTCAGCGCGAGCCCCTGGCGGGCGCGCTCGAGCTGCTGGCGCGATGACTCCGCCTGGGACGCCGATGCGGCAAACGCGTTCTGCAGGCGGCCGCCCGTGTAGATCGGCTGGGTGAGATCGAAGCGAAACACGTTCTCGCGGACGAACTTCAGCCGGAGGTTCTGCTCGGTCGGCCCGAACACGCCCGCCGGCACCCGAAGCAGCGTGCCTGCCTGCGCGGGCGTGAACAGGTAGCTCGCGTCGAGCGTCGGCAGAAAATCAGCCTTTGCCTCGGACACGCGCCCCTGGGATTCACGCAGCCGTTGCTCGGCGATCTTCAGCTCCTGGTTGCGTTCGAGCGCCATCCGCAGCGCCTCGTCGAACGTCAGCGTGTACCCTCCCGTGTAGGCGCCTGCCTGCAGGCCGGCGCCGGTCCCGGTCCCCTTCACCGGCTCTCTCTCCTGCGCGAACGCGCTCGCCGCCGCGAACACGCCGCCGAGGATCGCGAGGATCAGGAGAACCCCGGCGACCCGCATCGCCGCCGCCGCCGCGGGCGTGGGCGCCTTGCGCCATGCCCGGATGCGCCCGATCGCGCGGTCCAGCAGCATGTACGCCACGGGGACGAGCACGAGCGTCAGCCCGGTTGACGTGATGAGCCCGCCGACCGTGGCCAGCGCCATCGGTGCGCGGAACTCTCCTCCCTCGCCGACCCCAAGCGCGCCGGGCAGCATGCCGAGGATCATCGCGGAGGTGGTCATCAGGATGGGGCGGAGCCGGGTCGGCCCGGCCTCGAGAATCGCGTCGATCACGCTCCTGCCCTTCTCCCGCCGCACCTGGTTGGTGAGGTCCACGAGGAGAATGGCGTTCTTCGTCACGAGCCCCATGAGCATGACGATGCCGCTCCAGGCGGGAAGGCCGAGGTGCTGACCGGTCGCGAGCAGCAGGAGCAGCGCGCCGACGACCGCGAGCGGCAGCGAGAGCATGATGATCAGCGGCTCGGTGAACGACTCGAACTGCGACGCGAGCACGATGTAGATGAACGCGACGGCGAGCACCATGGCGAGCAGCATGCCGTGCGCTGTCTCCTCCATGAGTTCCACGTCCCCCATGAAGCCCACCTGGAAGGTCGCCGGGATGTTCATCCCGTCGATCGCCTCCTGGATGTCCGCCGTGACATCGCCGAGCGACCGCCCCCTCAGGTCTACGCCAATCTTCGCCTGCCGGACGCGCTGCTCGCGGTCGATGCCGCTCGGGCCGACCGCGGGCTCCATCCGGACGAGGTCCCCCGTGCGCACGACGGCGCCCGTGGGCGAGTAAATCGGCGCCGCGCCGACGGCACCGACCTCGTTCCTGAACTCCGGCGCGAGCCGCACGCGGATGTCGAACTCGTGGTCACCGTCGCGCAGCTTGCTCGGGACGATGCCTTCGACCATGCTGCGCATCTGCAGCGCCACGGACCCGACGCTGAAGCCCATGTCGGCCGCGCGGCCGCGATCGACGCGCGCGACCATCTCCGGCTGGCCGGCGACCAGGCTGTTGTTGACGTCCACGGCCCCGGCGACGGTCTCGATCCGGCGCGCCAGCTCGTTGCTGATCCGGCGCAGCTCCGGCAGGTCGTTGCCGCGCACGTACACCATGATCGGCTGCTCGATCGGCGCCCCCTGCATCATGGGGGGATCGGACACGCGGATACCCACAAACGGACGATCCCGCAGCTTCTGCCGAAGATCCGCCTTGATCTGATCCAGCGATCGCGCGCGCTCGTGCTTGTCGGTGGTCCTCACGCGCAGCTGCGATCGCCGGATCTCGCCGTTCACGCCGACGGTGGTGAAGATCTGCCGCGCCTCCGGCTCCTCTGAGACGATCTGCTCGAGCGCGGCAACCTCTTTCACCGCCTCGTCAAACGAGACGCCGGGGGGCAGGTCCACCATCAGGTTGAACTCCCCCCGGTCCTCCTTCGGCATGAACTCCGTGCCCATGAAGAACAGCGTGGAGAGGCTGGCCACGAAGACCACGACGGCCGCCGCGAGCACGCGGTACGGGCGCGAGAGCGCCCACTGCAGCACGCGGTGGTAGAGCCGATCGAGCCGGTCGTACGCGCGCCCCCAGCCCTCGAGCAGCCGCCCGAGCCGCGTGCGCATGCGCTCCTCGGGCGGGACGTACCGGACGAAGCGCGACGAGAGCATCGGGTCGAGCGTGAACGCGATGACCAGAGACATGGCGACGGCGAACGCCACGGTCAGCGCAAACGACTTGAAGAACTGGCCGACGATGCCCTGCATGAACCCGACCGGCAGGAATACCGCCAGAATCGTGAAGGTCGTCGCCATGACCGCCAGGCCGATTTCCGACGTGCCTCGCATCGCCGCCGTCATCGCGTCCTCGCCGTGCTCCATGTGGCGGTAGATGTTCTCGCGCACGACGACCGCATCGTCGATGAGGATGCCGATGACGAGCGAGATCGCCATCATCGTCATCATGTTGAAGGAGAAGCCGGCGACCCACATGAAGAAGAACGTGGCGACGACGGAAGTCGGCAGCGCGAGCGACGTGATCAGCGTCGAGCGCCAGTCGCGCATGAACACGAACACGATCAGCACCGCCATGAGCCCGCCGAAGACGATGTTGGTGCGCACGTCCAGGAGATTCGCGCGGATGAAGCGCGCGTCCTCGTACACCGGGCTGATCGTCAGATCCGGAAAGGCGCTCGCGTGCTTCGCCAGCACGGCGTTCAGCCGCTCGGTGATCGCGACGGTGTTGCCCCCGGACTGCTTCCGGACGGAAAACGACACCGCGTCGGCGCCGTTCAGGCGCGTCGTCGATTTGCGATCCTCGTAGCCGTCGACGATCGCTGCCACGTCCTTCAGCCGCACCGTGGAGCCGGCCTGCGAGCGCAGGATCACCTCGCGGACCTCCGCAACCGAGGCGAACTCCCCCTTGGTGCGCAGCGCGACGTCCTGGCCACCGGTCGTCATCTTTCCACCGGGCAGATCAAGGTTGGCCGCGGCAAGCGCCTCCGCGACGGCCGAAATCGGGAGCCGCAGCGCTTCGAGCCGGCGCGGGTCCAGGTTGACCTGAATCTCGCGGACCAGACCGCCGTTGACCTGGACACCGGCCACGCCTTCCACTTGCTGGAGCAGCGGCTTGAGGTCGTCTTCCACCCGCAGCCGCGTCTTGTCGGCCGGCAGTGACGACGACACCGCGTAGGTGGCAATCGGCAGCGACGCCACGTCAAATCGCGAGATCGTCGGGTCCTCCACCTCCTTCGGCAGGCGGAAACGCACCGCTGATACTTTTTCGCGAACCTCCGCGGCGGCTCCCTGTGGATCGACGCCGAGGTTGAACTCAATCCCCACGCGCGAGAAGCTCTCGTTCGAGCTGGACTCGACCCGCTTCACCCCTTCGATGCCCGCTACCGCGTCCTCGATCGGCTTGGTGACGAGGGTCTCGACTTCCTCGGGGGACGCGCCGGGATGGACCGTCGCGATATTCACGTACGGGAAGCTGACGTCGGGAAACAGATCGACCCCGAGCCGGGTCATCGACACGATGCCCAGCACGACGAAGCTCAGGATGAACATCGTCGCGAAGACCGGACGTTTGATGGAAGTATTAGAGATCCACATATGAATCGGACGTGCGTGTGACGGTGCCCTGGTACCGCGCCTCTGCCCGCTGGCCTCCGTTCATTTCGCGACCGGCCGCACCCGCGCCCCTCCCGCCACGTCACGCCTGGCGTCGGACACCACGAGTTCGCCTGCCTTCAGGCCGCTGACGATCTGGGTGCGCGTGCCGTCGCTGAGTCCCTCGATGACCGTCACGACGCTGACCGTGTCGCCCTCCACGCGATACACGGCGCGGCCGCCGTTCCGGTCGAAGATGGCCTCGCGCGGCACGACGATCCCGTCGGCCCGCGCGACCGGGATGCGTGCGGAGGCATACATGCCGCCGAGCAGCTGCTGCGCGCGGTTGTCCACCCGGATCTCGACCTGGAAATGCCGGTTGCGCGGATCGATCTCGGGCGCAATCGCGGCGAGCGTGCCCTGGTATGTTTCCCCGGGCTTTGCGGGCAGCGTGATCGTGGCCGTCGAACCGAGCTTCAGGCGCCCGGCCTCGAGCTCGGACACGCCGGCTTCAAGCTTCAGCGTGCGGATGTCGGCGACCGACACGACGGCACGCTCCGAGCCCGGTCCGACGAGGGTGCCGGCGTCGAAGTTGCGCTCGACGATCACGCCCGAGACGGGGGCACGAAGCGTGGCATCGCGCTGCACTTCGTGCGCCCGGCGGAGCGCGGCCTCGGCCTGGGCGATCGTCGCGTTCGCGAGATCGCGCTGCGCCCGCGCCGCGCGCCACGCGGTGTCCGCTGCGTCGAGGCGCTGCTTCGGCATCGCGCCCTTTTCGAAGAGATTGCGGGCGCGTTCCACTTCCGCCGCGGCGTTCGTCAGTCCGGCGTCGGCGGCATCGAGCCCCGCGCGCGCGACGCTCACCGCGGCCGCGGCGGCGTCGACCTGCGCGTCGATCTCGCGCCGATCGAGCGTCGCGAGCACGGCCCCCTCGGCGATTCGATCGCCAAGCTGCACGAACACCTTGTCGAGCGTGCCCCCCAGCTTCGCGTGGACGTCCACGCGCGCCTGCGGCGCCAGGCTTCCGGAGAACTCCACGGCGGTTTCAACCGTCCCCGCCGCGACGCGCACCACCGGCACGGCCGGCAGCGGCGCGGCGGCTTCGGCCGCCTGCGTGGCGCGATCCCCGCCACAACCCGCAGCCGTCATCGCCAATGCGGCCATGACGAGCCCGCCGGCCGTGGCGCGCCGGCTCCTTGAATCAAGACGGCACATCTTCGTCTCCCCGCTTGGCCGCAGTGAGCGCGGTCGGTTCGTTGCACTGGGATGGTTTGAACGTGGTCGGAATGCCGGCGCGCAGGCCGGCGAGCGCGGCTTCGAGCGTGTCGCGCGCGAGCGCGTCGGGATCTTCGTCCGGGGCGAGCCGCTGGCAGAGCGCCGCCGTGGCGGGCCCATGCACCGCGGCCCAGAGAATGTGGAACGCGACTTCGGGGTCGGTCTCAGGCGGAAAGACGCCGGCGTCGATCGCGCGCCTCAGCGCCTTGCAGACGTCGTCGATCATCTGGATCACGAACGAGAACCGCTCCCAGTCGCGCCCGATGCGCGGCACCGTGCGGTCCACGAACATGAGATCGAAGTACTCGGGATGCAGGCGCGAGAACTGGTAGTAGCGGAGAAAGCCCGCGCGGATGGAATCGAGCGAGCCCTCGAGTTCGAGGTTCGTAAAGTTGAACAGCGCGCGGAAGCCTTCCTCCGCCAGAGCGAAGTACAGGTCGTCCTTGCTGGGAAAGTAGCTGTAAAGCGCTGCGGGGCTGTACTCGATCTTCTCGGCGATCTTGCGGATCGAGACGCTGCGGTAACCCTCCGCGATGAAAAGCTCGCGCGCCGCCTCCAGGATCTTCTGCCGGACCTCTTCGCGCTCGCGTTCCTGGCGTTCCCTGACTCCCATTGCTGCCACCTCTGGTGAACAGTTCTCAATAACTGAACACTGTTCATCAGACTAACAGCGTTGGACGTCAGGCCAAACAGGAAAGTTCCACAGGACCTAACTTATTACGTGGCAGTAACTTCTGGACCCTTCTTGGCTGAGCGGCGGCGCGATGTGCGCGTGCCGGCCGCTTTCGCTGGCCGCGGATTTCGGCTCTTCCTGGACTTGGCCGCCTGACCTTCGGCTGGTGCGTTCGCGCTCTTCGGCTTCCGGGCCCGCTTGCGCGCGTCCGGCCTCCGCACCTCCGCCTCTTCGGCCTCCACGACGACGGCTGGCCGTGCAGGGGCATCCGCCTCGGCATCGGCCTCGGCATCGGCATCGGCAGCGGCATCATCCAGCAAAGCCGTCTCGAGGAACACGCCATGCTCCTCGGGGGCAGCAATACCCTCGCTGGCGGGCGCGTCTTCCCGTTCGGCCGAAGCCTGGGGCCACGCGGGACCCTGGAACACGCGCAGCGCGCCCTGGCGATCGCGCTCCAGGCGCAGCAGGCCGTCACGTCCGAGCGCGCGAAGCAGATCCACGAGATTGGCGAAGCCGTAGCGCCGCTCGTCGAAGCCGGGCTCGGCCTGTCGCAGCAGCTGCTTCATGTTGCGGATGTACATCGGGAACCGCTGCGGCTTCGAGCGCGCCAGGATGCGGCGCAGGTCGGCGATGCTGCCTGTTGCCGCCGGCGCCGCTGACTGTCCTGACGGGTGGGACAGTCCCACGGTCTCCTGTTCCGGCTCCGCAACGCGTCGAGGCTCCGGGCTCCGCTGGGTGTCCGCGGCTCGCGGTGAGTCGGGACGCTCCGCGGCGCCGTCCTTCAGTTCAACGAGGATGTTGCGCCCCGAGTGTTTGAGGGTGACGAGCCCGGCGCTTTCGAGCTTTTCCGCGAAGTCGCGGAACGAGCTCGCGCCGTAGCTGCGCTCGGAGAAGGTCGAATCGAGCTGGAGGAGCGTGCTCTTGAGCAGCCCGAGCTGGGGCGACACCTCGCGGTCGGCGAGCACTTCGAGCGCGCGTTCCACCAGCGGAATCGCCTGCTCGATGCCCGCGGCGTGCGCCGCGGCGCGTGGCGCGCGCCCGCGGTCGGCCGCCCGCCGCCCGGAACGGCCGGTGGAGATGAGGTTCTCGTAGGCGATGAACTCGTGGCAGTTGCGCTGCATGATGCCGCTCGTGAACGACCGGCCGCCCACGACCAGCACCTTCTTGTCGTACTGCTTCAGCTTCTCGACGAGCGTGATGAAATCGCTGTCGCCGCCGACGATGACGTACGCGTTGATGTGGGGGTGCGTGAACGCCATCTCGAGTGCGTCGAGCGCGAGGTTGATGTCGGCGCCGTTCTTGTCCCCCCCGGGGGTGAGGTTGCGCTGCACCATCTTGATCGCGTGCTGGCTGAGCGAGCGGCTGTAATCGCCGGCGCGCTTCCAGTCGCTGTAGGCCGTCTTCGAGACGACCTCGCCGCGCTCCTTGAGCGCGTCGAGCACGGTGCCGATGTCGACGTTCGTGTTGAGGGTGGATTTGACGCCGATTTCGATGTTGTCGAAGTCGATGAAGACCGCAATCTTCAGACGGGTGTCGGGTGTGACCACAAAAGTACCTGGCCGCGCCAATCTGCGCGGATCCCGCCGGCCAATGGCCGGCGGCTGACGTGTTTATCTGTGCGCGGTGGGAGCGAGCGAATGGGTCCGGAGGTCTTCCCGCTGGAAGTTCCCGCGACGCAATTGCGGCGCTTGTTGCTGGCTGAGCGGGGCCGACGTCAGGGACGGCCGCTGCCAACGCGCGAAATCAGCCGCTATTGTACCGTAGAATTGCCCCGGACATGTCGGCCGTGATCGCGCACCCTCCGGGCGTCTTCTGCTGGCCCGAACTCGCCACCACGGACACGGCCGCCGCCGCCCGGTTTTACGGGGCCCTTTTCGACTGGTCGGCGTCGACCAGGGGAAAGGGAAGCCAGGGCTACACCCTCTTCCAGATCGAGGGGCAGAACGTCAGCGCCGCCAGTCGGATACCTCCGCAGCAGGCCGATCCCACGCCTCGCTGGAACTCGTACGTTTCGGTGGAGAGCGTCGATGAGGTCGCGGCCCGCGCGGTCGCGCTCGGCGGGACGGTAGTGGCCGGTCCGGGAGAGGTCGGCGGCGCCGGGCGGTTCACGGGCATCCAGGACCCCACCGGCGCGGTCGTGTACGCGTGGCAGGCCAGGGAGGCGATCGGCGCGCATCGGCTGAACGAGCCGGGATGCCTCTGCTGGACCGAGCTGATCTCGAACGACGTGGGCGCCGCCGAAGCGTTCTACACGAAGCTGTTTGGCTGGTCGTCTCAGCGTCATCGCTTCAGCGAGTACGTCGAGTTCCTGCGCGGCGACGAGCTGGCCGCCGGCCTGCTGCGCACGCCTCCGGGCCGGGGGGGCGTCGGCTCGCACTGGCTGCCGTACTTTGCCGTCACCGACGTGGATGACACGGTGCAGGTGGCGCGGCGGCACTTCGCGAAAATCCTCGGCCGGCCGATGGACATCCCGATGGTGGGACGCTCCGCCGTGCTCCGCGATCCCCTGGGGGCGACCTTCGGCGTATTCGGCGTGAACCAAGCGGCCTGAGCGCCTCGCCACGATCACAGGCCCTGCGTGGCGGGCGCGGCCCGAAGCGTCTTCTGCCATTCCGCCGCCCCGGCGACGCACATCAGCAGGAAGATCACGTAGAGCACGCTCGTCAGGTACAGGCCGCGCTGGATGTACAGGCCGATGTAGAGCACGTCGGCCGCGATCCATACGTACCAGTTCTCGATGATCTTCTTCGTCAGCAGGTACTGCCCGACGAGGCTGAGCACGGTCGTCAGGGCATCGAGGAACGGCGCGGCATCATTGACGCGTCGCAGGTAGGCGGTTGTCGCTGCCGTCGCCGCGATGGTGACGAGGAGGGCGGCCATGACCTGCGGCAGGGTGATGCGCGACACGTGGAGGGCCGTGTGATGCTCGCCGCCTCGCAGCCATCGATACCAGCCGAGGATGGCAAGCGCGAAGAAGATCACCTGCAGCGCCATGTCGCCGTACAGGCGATGCTCGAAGAAGAGGATGAAGAAGAACACCGCGTTGGCCGCGGCGATCGGCCAGTTCCAGACGTTCTCCTTCACCGCCAGCCAGACGGACGCCGCACCCGTCACGAACCCGAGGATCTCGACCCAGCTCACCCGGAGAGTCTAGCCTACGCGCTCGGGCGGCTTGCCTCGCCGTCCGGTTCGACTCGCTCGGCGCGGGAAACGACCGCCGATTCGCTGTCCTGCCGCACCGCGGGGTGAAGGCGACAAGTGTCGTTCGTTTCGCTCGATGGGAACTAGCGCGTAGTGACGTCGATGGACCGCGGCCCAACCTGCTCGAATTGCACCACCAACTCGTTCCTGAATTTGCACCGCGGCGTGGAATGTGACCCCACGGCACGGCTACTTACGGTGCTCTTCGCTGCCTGGGTCCGGATTGTGTCTGCGTGAAGCCGTAATCGTGCCAGCTAGTTGGCCGGCGGCTTCGACTTCTCTTTGAATGTACGACCAATGCGATAGTCGAACTCGAGGGTTGGCCGTCTCCCGCGTCCATTCAACCGCACGCCCATGCTTCTTGCGGATCAGGGGAACCCCTCCGCTGAGCTTCATCGAGAACAGGTCAAAATACCGTCTGGCGGATACGCCGAGAAACGGTCTGAAGCGGACGCGACTTTCGTAGGAATGCTGATCCAGCGCAATACTATCGTTGTGTAGGCGGAGTGCTCTGCTTTTTGGGTAGGGTTCGACGTACTGCAGTTCTGCAATTCCCGAAGCAACGATGTGCCGCGCGCAGTTATGACACGGGAAAGTCGTCGTGTAGACTGTTCCACCCTTTACGCTGACGCCCGTTCTGGCGCACGCCAGCAAAGCCTCCATCTCGGCGTGAACTGCTCGGCCAAACTCAGTAAGATCGTCGAGCCTTGACCCTGCCAACGCTTCGTGAATCGCGTCCCTGTCGACCTGCGTCTGCAGGAAAGGGGCTAGTCGCTCGATGGCGTCATCGATTATTCGAGCGATCTCCTTCTCGTTGGAGTCCGCCCCATCCGGGTAGTAGTTGTGGTCACGGCGATCCTTCTCCTTTGGCCCTGGCCAGTAGAGCCCGCCGCCAAACTTCGGGACATCGTTGGCACCGACACCGATGATCTCGCCTTCACGAGATACGACTACCGCCCCAACCTGTCGGCCGTACTGTGCCGACCGTAGCGCTGACGCGAAGGCGAAGAACATGGCGTATTCGTCCAGCGTCGGCGTAACGAACGGTGCGCCGAAGACGAGGTCAAAAAAGCGCACGAGTTGTTCTTCGTCGCCTTCTCTAACAAAGACGTCGGCCATTCGGAACGTGTCTCGTGTGTGCTGTCCGAACGGATCCTTCGGTTCATCCTCGTCTCGCTGCAGAACGAGCCGCGCATCTTCAGCCGACATACCCAGCCGTCGCCGCAGATAACGGTAGCGATCCTCTTCGGACGCATACACTCCAATCAAAAAAAAGCCAGCGCCGTACACGCGTCGAAGCGTTTCAACTTCTTCAGGATGCTTGAGGCTCCTAAACACGTGCGCGACGCCCGGCAAAGGCTGCCGGTGCGCCCCGGCATCCTTCGCAATGACCTCGCGAGCATTGCTGATCTGGAAGATGGCATGGAGCGCCAGCACGTCGCCGCGTTGCGTGTTGCGACGAAGTTCGTTGCCAGCGTTTTGCAACGTGGTGACACGTGAAAAATGGCTGGAGTCGTCGACGGTCGTGACTGCAGCACGTCTCGCTAAGTCGCTGAGGCGAGCCACCTTAGTCGAATAGGAATATTGCTGAAGTAGATCACACGCGAGGTTCTGAAACGCCTCCAAGTCGATGCCAGTGGGCGCCACGAGCCCGAAAAACAGCTCGGGTTGTGGAAGACTGAGTGCCTCGACGATAGGGGCGGTCGCCATTGAGGAAATATATAGCTGAACAGGTATTCGGCTGACGAAGATGTCCGAAGATGTATTAAAGTATCTTCGATGCCGAGGCCTGCCATCGCTCCACGACCTGGCGTTCGGAAGCAGATTCCGCTGAAGCTGTCCCCCGATGATGCGGTGGACCTGCACGCTTTTTGCGAGGCACATTACGGCGCCAGACAGAACGCCGTCATTGCTGAGGCGGTTCGGCGGCTAATCAAGTACGAGACAGAGCGAGACAGCGATTTACGTGATCGCTTTTTGGAGGCGCGAGAGCGTCTGCTAAGTGGCGTCAGCGAGACAATAGGTGAACCGCTGCGGTTGATCAGCCGGCGCGGTCGAGATGAAACAGGTGGCCAGTAATAGCGGCAGTGGCACTCGACGCCGCAACAATAAGCGGCTTGTCCTTGTCTGAAGCGACGATGTACAACCGATCGAACTCGAAGGAGACGTGATGCCCCTGGAGAGACGTCAGGACGACGAGAGTAGGCGGTACTGGGAATCCGTTGACCGAATCGCTCAGGAAGCGCAACAGCAACGCGATTCGATAATCCGTCAATCTGAGCAGACGGACGCGCGCCGAAACGACCAGCGCGAATGTACCGCGACTAGATCGAATTCACGTTGAGGCTGCTCTACATCGGTCGCGACGGTACGGGTTTCTAAACTCGCTGCCTCGCGGCCGAAGCACACCGTCGGATCACGGCCACCTGATCCAACCATTCAGTCCAAAACGGGTGCGGGCGATGCGAGGCGGGCGGCACGCCGCGGTGGCCCCGACGCGCCTCCATGTCGCTGCGCCGAGATCCCGCGTACCCGGCCTCTGGTACCTGGCAACTCGATCAGCACTTCACCCCAAACTCCGCCGGCTCGTATGCCAGGTTCGGCGCCAGCCAGCGCTCGGCTTCTTCGACGGTGATCCCTTTGCGCTTCGCGTAGCTCTCCATCTGGTCTCGCCCGATGCGACCCACGTTGAAGTACCGCGCGTCCGGGTGGCTGAAGTAGAGCCCGCTGACACTGGCAGCCGGCGTCATCGCCGCCGACTCGGTGAGATCGATGCCGATGGCCCGCGCGTCCAGGACGTCGAACAGCTTGAACTTCTCGCTGTGATCGGGACACGCCGGATACCCGAACGCCGGGCGGATGCCGCGATACTTCTCGGCGATGAGATCCTCGTTCGACGGCCGCGCCTGCTCGTAGCCCCAGTCCTGCCGCGCCTGCGCGTGCAGGTGCTCGGCGAACGCCTCCGCGAGGCGATCGGCAAGCGCCTTGACCAGGATGGCCCGGTAGTCGTCATGCTGCCGCTCGCACTCGCGCGCCAGCTCCCCGGCGCCGAGGCCGGCCGTGACGGCGAACGCGCCCACGTAGTCCGGCGTGCCGCGGCCAACGGGCGCGACGAAGTCGGCCAGCGACCGGTTCGGACGGCCGTCCGCGATGATGTCCTGCTGCCGCAACATCGGGAATCGCGCCAGCTCGCGCCGGCGGTCTTCGTCCGCAAAGAGGACGATGTCGTCGCCGTCGCTCGCGGCGGGCCAGAAGCCGTAGACGCCGCGCACGCCGATCGGCGCCGTCCCGCTCTTCTCCGCCGCCATCCACTCGTTCAGGATGGCCTGCGCGTTGTCGTACAACTCGCGGGCCGCCCTGCCGTATTCCGGATGGTCGAGAATCGCCGGGAACCGTCCCTTCAGCTCCCACGCGCTGAAGAAGAACGTCCAGTCGATGTAGGGCACCAGCTCGCTGATCGCCGGCTCCACCACCCGCCGCCCGACGAACCACGGCGCCGGCACGTCGACGTTCTCCCAGTCGGTCGCCAGCGCGTTCGCCCGCGCCTGTTCGTAGGTGAGCAGCGGCTTCTCGCGACGCGTCGCGTAACGGCCGCGGATTTCCTCCTGGTCGCGCCGCGCGGCGGCCACGAACGGCCCGCGCTCGCCGGCGCTGATCAGGCTCGACACGGTTTCCACCGCGCGCGAGGCATCCAGCACGTGCACGACGGGCCCGCTGTACTCCGGCGCAATCTTCACCGCCGTGTGCTGCCGGCTGGTGGTGGCGCCGCCAATCAGCAGCGGCACCTTGAAGCCGCGCCGCTCCATCTCCTTTGCGACGAAGACCATCTCGTCGAGCGAGGGCGTGATGAGCCCGCTCAGGCCGATGATGTCCGCGCGCGTCTCGATGGCGGCATCGAGGATCTTGTCGGCCGGCACCATCACGCCCAGATCGATCACCTCGTAGCTGTTGCACCCGAGCACGACGCCGACGATGTTCTTGCCGATGTCGTGGACGTCCCCTTTCACCGTGGCCATCAGGAGGCGTCCCTGCGCGCTCGTCGTGCCGAAACGGGCCTTCTCTTCCTCCAGGTACGGCTCGAGGCAGGCGACCGCCTTCTTCATCGCCCGCGCGCTCTTCACCACCTGCGGGAGGAACATCTTGCCGGCGCCGAACAGGTCGCCGACGATCTTCATCCCGTCCATCAGCGGCCCCTCGATCACGTCCAGCGGCCGCGGCAGCTTCTGGCGCGCTTCCTCCACGTCCTGCTCGATGAAGTCCACGATGCCGTGGACGAGCGCGTGCGCGAGACGCTGCTCGATCGGCTCCAGGCGCCATGCGGTGTCCAGCTCGCGCTTCGCCGTCGCGCCCTTCACGCCTTCGGCGAACTTCACCAGGCGCTCGGTGGCATCCGGCCGGCGGTTGAAGATCAGATCCTCGACGTGCTCCAGGAGGTCCTTCGGGATGTCCTCGTACACCGCGAGCTGTCCCGCGTTGACGATGCCCATGTCCATCCCGGCGTGGATGGCGTGGTAGAGGAAGGCGGCGTGGATCGCCTCGCGCACGCGGTCGTTGCCGCGAAACGCGAACGACAGGTTGCTGACACCGCCGCTGATCTTCACGCCCGGGCACGTGGCCTTGATGAGGCGCGCGGCCTCGATGTAATTCTTCGCGTAGTCGGCGTGCTCCTCGAGGCCCGTGCCGATCGCGAGAATGTTCGGATCGAAGATGATGTCGGCGGGATCGAATCCCGCGCCGTCGACGAGCAGCCGGTACGCGCGCCGGCAGATCTCCACCTTGCGCTCGACGGTGTCGGCCTGGCCCGTTTCGTCGAACGCCATCACCACCACGCCGGCGCCGTACTTCCGGATCGTGCGCGCCTTGTGCAGGAAGTCGGCTTCCCCTTCCTTGAGGCTGATCGAGTTGACGACCGCCTTCCCCTGCAGGCACGTCAGCCCGGCCTCGAGCACCGACCACTTCGAGCTGTCGATCATCACCGGCACGCGCGCGATCTCCGGCTCGGTCGCAATCAGGTTGAGGAACGTCGTCATGGCGCGCTCGGAGTCGAGCATGCCTTCGTCCATGTTGACGTCGATCATGTTCGCGCCGTTGCGCACCTGGTCGGCGGCGACGCTGACCGCCTCGCCGAACTGGCCCGACGTGACGAGGCGCGCGAACTTCGCGGACCCGGTGACGTTGGTCCGCTCGCCGATCATCTGGAAGTTGCTGTCGGGACGGATCGTGAGGACCTCCAGGCCGGAGAACCGCGTGTGCCGTTCAGGGGCGGGGATCGGCCGCGGCGGCACGCCGGCCACCGATCCGGCAATCGCCCTGATGTGATCGGGCGTCGTCCCGCAGCAGCCGCCCACGATGTTGACCAGGTGCTCCGTGGCGAGCTGCCGGACGATGCCGGCGGTGTGGGCGGGCTGCTCGTCGTAGCCGCCGAACGCGTTCGGCAGGCCGGCGTTCGGGTAGCAGCTCGTCCAGCATTCCGCCAACCGCGACAGCTCCACGAGGTACGGGTGCATGTCCCCGGCGCCGAGCGCGCAGTTGATGCCCACGCTGAACGGCTGCGCGTGCGCGATGGAGACGTAGAAGGCGTCGACCGTCTGTCCCGACAGCGTGCGGCCGGAGCGGTCGGTGATGGTGACCGAGACCATCAGCGGAGTGCGGGAGCCCGCGCCGGCCGCCGCGCCGAATTTCCGATCGAGCACGTCCTGGTAGGCGACGAGCGCGGCCTTCGCGTTCAGCGTGTCGAAGATGGTTTCGACGAGCAGCAGATCGACGCCGCCATCGATCAGGCCGCGAATCTGATCCGCGTACGCCTGGCGCAGCGCGTCGAAGGTGATCGCGCGAAAGGCGGGGTCGTTCACGTCCGGTGAGATCGAGAGCGTGCGGTTGGTCGGACCGATGGATCCCGCGACGAAGCGCGGGCGATCGGGGGTCCGGGCCGTCCATTCGGCGGCGACCCCTTTCGCCAGCTTCGCCGCTTCGACATTCAGCTCGTAGGCGAGATCCTCCAGGCCGTAGTCCGCCTGCGAGACCGCGTTGGCGTTGAACGTGTTCGTCTCGATGATGTCGGCGCCCGCCGCGAGGTACTCGCCGTGGATGCCGCGGATGACGTCGGGGCGCGAGAGGACCAGGACGTCGGCGTTGCCCTTGAGGTCGCGCCGGTGGTCGCGGAAGCGCTCGCCGCGGTAGTCGTGCTCCTGCAGCTGGTGCCGCTGGATCATCGTGCCCATCGCGCCATCGAGCACGAGGATGCGGCGCTGGAGAATCTCGTCGAGCTGCCGTGTGATAGACATGCTGTTTCTCTGAACCACGACGACCACCAGGGACACGAAGCAGATCTCGAGGCACGAGGCCGATTCCCTTCGTGCTCTACTTCGTGTCCTTCGTGGCCTTTGTGGTGTACGCCGTCTTTCTGCCACTCGCGACGAGCACGGTGAACGGGTCACCCGTCCTGCGCGCGCCGACGCCGACCTTCACCTGCTCCAGCCCGGCGCCCTTCAAGAGCCGTCTCAGTTCCTCGTCGTCGAAGCCGAGCCACTTGTCGCCGAGGCGCGTGCGCACCCAGCTCTCCTCGTGACGCCGCAGGTCCAGCACGAGGACGCGGCCGCCCGGCCTGGTCACCCGGGCCGCCTCGCGCAGCGCGGCCGCGGGGCTCACCGCGTGGTGCAGCGCCTGCGAGAGCACCGCCACATCCACGGAATCGTCGGCGAGCGGCGCTTGTTCGATCTCGCCGCGCTTCCAGGCGATGTTCCTGATCTTGCGTCGAGCCGCAAGCGACTTCGCCTGCTTGAGGACGACCGGCGAACGGTCGATCGCGATCACCCGTCTCGCGAAGCGCGCCGCCTCGATCGCGAGATAGCCTTCGCCGCACCCGAGGTCCGCGACCTCGAGCGGGGGCAGCAGGTGCCCGAGCGCGCGCGCCCAGGCCGCCCAGCTGCGGCCCGGGACGACCTGCCCCGCGCGTTTCCCGTCAGGCCCCGCGTGCGCATCGAAGTTCTCCTTCCGCAGCCGCAGCACCTCCTGCAGCCTGGCCTCGTCTTCGCGCACGCGCGGCGTGCCGCGCATCGCTGCGAACTGGGACTCGAGCAGCGACCACAGCGGGCCGAAGCCATCGCGCGCGCTCCGCAGGTCGTCCGCGATCCGGAGGTAGGTGTAGCCCCCCTCTCTGTCCTCGCTGACCAGCCCGGCGTCCCTGAGCAATCCGACGTGGCGCGAGACGCCCGACTGGGCGATGCCGAGGATGCCGGTCAGCTCCGATACGTTCAGCCGCCCGGCGGCCAGGAGGCGCAGAAGCCGCAGCCTCGCTTCGTCCGCGAGCAGCCGGTACAACGCCGTGGGGCTCGAACTCACATACGTTAATCTACATGCATATATGCGTTTTGTCGACCCACGCGCGGGTTCGACCGCAGGGGGGCGCGTCCCGCGGGCTCAGGACGATTGTCGGGCGGGCCGCCGGCGGGAACTCGACCGCTTGGCATGGAAGCCGGTTCCCATCCGGGAAATCGACGCCGTCCGATATCATTAGCGGCATGGACACGGCTGCCGCGGCCGCGCCGACCCGCCGGCGCGAAGACATATCCCCCGCTTACAAGTGGAATCTCGAGGACATCTATCCCGGCTGGGACGCATGGGCGCGCGCGTACGAGACGCTCGACACGCAGATCGATCGGTACGCGGCGCTCCGGGGCACGCTCTCGGAAGGGCCCGATGCGCTGCTTCGCGCATTCCAGCTCGGCGACGAGCTGGGACAGCTCGCGTACCGCGTCTGGTACTACCCTTCGCTCCGCTACGACGAAGACCAGCGCGACAACGCGGTGAACGCGCGCAGGCAGCGCGTGCAGATCCTGCTCGCGAGATGGAAAGAGGCGGGCTCGTGGTTCAACCCCGAGCTGCTGCAAATCCCGTTGACGACGGTCCGCGGCTGGATGGACGCCACTGCCGCGCTCCAGATGTACCGCTTCGCGGTCGAGGATCTGTACCGGCAGCAGGAGCACGTGCTCGACGAGCAGGGCGAAAAGCTGATGTCGCTCTCGAGCCGGCTCTCCAGCGCGGCGAACGACTCCTACTGGGCGCTCTCCACCGCCGACGCCCGATTTCCCGCGATCACGCTCGGCACCGGCCGCACGGTCACGGTCTCGTACGGGCAGTACCGCGCGATCCTGGCCACCGAGCGGGCGCAGCCCGATCGCGAAGCGGCGTTCCGGGCGCTGCACGGCACCTACGAAGCCTCGCTCAATACGTACGCGTCGCTGTACAACGCGGTCTGCCAGCGCGACTGGTTCCACGCGCGGGCGCGCGGCTACAAGACGACGCTCGACGCCGCGCTCCACGGGGACAACATCCCTCCGGCAGTCGTCGAGAATCTGATTGCGACGACCAGGGCGGGCGTGGAGCCGCTGCGCCGCTATCACGCGCTGCGGCGGCGGGCGCTGAAGCTCGAGAAGTACGGCACGTACGACTTCGCGATTCCGCTCGTCGACCTCGAACGCAAGTACCCGTATGCCGACGTCCTGGACGCGATCGTCGAGTCGGTGGCGCCGCTCGGCCCCGAGTACCAGTCGCGCATGCGGCGGGGATTCTCCGGCGGGTGGCTGGACGTCTACGAAAACGAGGGGAAGCGCTCGGGCGCGTACTCCGCGCCGGTGTACGGCGTGCACCCGTACATGCTCCTCAACTACAACGACACCCTGGACGACGTGTTCACGCTGGCGCACGAGATGGGCCACTCGATGCACACGATGCTGTCGCACGAGGCGCAGCCGTTCATCTACTCGAGCTACACCATCTTCGTCGCCGAGGTGCCGTCGACGCTCGGCGAGGCGCTGCTGCTCGAGCACCTGCTGCAGCGGACCACCGACCCGCGCGAGCGCGCCGTGCTCCTCCAGCACGCCATCGACAACATCACCAGCACGTTTTACACGCAGGTGATGTTCGCGGATTTCGAGCTGTGCGCGCACCGGATGGTGGAGCGCGACGAGCCGATCACGTCGACCATTTTGAACGATCTCTACCTCGGGCTCATGCGCGAGTACTACGGCGACTCGGTGGATGTCGATCCGCTCGCCGCGGTGACGTGGGCGCGCATCCCGCACTTCTTCAACACGCCGTACTACGTCTACCAGTACGCCACGTGCTTCGCCTCGGCGGCGCGAATCGCGAAGGAGATGCCGGCGGCGCGCGACCGCTACCTGGAGCTGCTCGCCTCGGGCGGCAGCGATTACCCGATGGAGCAGTTGAAGCGCGCGGGGGTCGACCTCTCGAAGCCGGACACCGTGCGCGCGGTGATCGATCAGCTCGACGGCCTCGTGACACGGCTGGAGGAAGAGCTCGCGAGGCTCTGACGGCTGGAAGATTCTTCGACAGGAAGATTCTTCGACAGGAGGAACACGATATGCCGGTCACCCGCCACCTCAGCCCTCGCAGCGGCAGCATCCTTCTGCTCGTCGGCACCATGAAAGGCGCCTTCATCGCGTGTGCCGGCACCGATCGACGCGACTGGGAGCTGGGCGGCCCGTACTTGCCGGGCAGCGCGGTGTACGCGCTGGCCTACGACGGCCGCGCGGGACGCCACCGCGTCTGGGCGGGCCCCACCAGCATGCACTGGGGGGGACTGCTCCGTTCGAGCGATGACTTCGGACGAAGCTGGACGAATCCCGAGGCCGCCAACGTGAAGTTTCCCGAGGGCGCTGGCGCCGCGCTCAAGCAGATCTGGCAGATCGCTCCCGGCCGCGACGCGGAGCCCGACACGCTGTACTGCGGCGTCGAGCCCGCCGCGCTCTTCGTCTCGCGTGACGCGGGCTCGACGTGGGCGCTCGTGGACGGCCTCTGGAACCACCCGCAGCGGCCGCGCTGGGAGCCGGGCGGCGGCGGCCTGTGCCTTCACACGATCCTCCTCGATCCGGCCGATCCCAACCGCATCCGGATTGCGGTGTCCGCCGCCGGCATGTACGTCACCGATGACGGCGGCTCCACGTGGCGGCCGTCGAATCGTGGCGTGCGCGCGGAGTTCCTTCCCGACAAGTACCCCGAGTTCGGCCAGTGCGTGCACAAGGTGGCGCAGGCCAGCCGCCAGCCCGATCGCCTGTTCCTTCAGAACCACTGGGGGCTGTATCGCAGCGACGATCGCGGAGAAACGTGGTCCGATATTGCCAACGGCGTCCCGTCGGACTTCGGTTTCGCGCTCGCCATCCACCCCGCGGACGCGGACTGCGCGTGGATCGTGCCGCTCGAGTCCGACGAGTTCCGTTGCACGCCGGAGGGGAAGCTCCGGGTCTACCGGACGCGCAACGCCGGTGCGAGCTGGGAAGCCCTGTCGAAAGGGCTGCCGCAGGAGGACGCCTACGAAACCGTGCTGCGGGACGCGATGGCCGTGGACCCGCTCGCGCCCGCCGGCGTGTACTTCGGAACGCGGAGCGGGAAGCTCTTTGGATCGCGGGACGAAGGGGAGACATGGTCCGAGCTGCTCGACGGACTGCCTCCCGTGGTCTCGGTAACGGCGGCCGCGGTCGCGTGATGTCGATCGCCTTCGTGATTCCCGGTCACCTGCGGCAGTTCACCGGCGGGCGCGGGCAGGTGCTCGTCGAGGGGGGCGCCGCGTCGGTGTCCGCCGCGCTGGCGCTGCTGTGGGCGGCGCACCCAGCCGTCCGGGACCGCGTGCTGACGGAGCTCGGCGAGGTGCGCGCCCACATCAACGTCTTCGTCGACGGAGAGAACATCCGCAACTCAGGCGGGCTCGCCACGCCGATCCGCGACGGCGCCGAGATCGTCATCCTGCCGGCAATCAGCGGCGGATTGCCCCTTCTGCGTGTTCGGCGCCTTCCGCGGTGAACAGGCTATTTGCTCTGCGACGTGGTCTGCACCTTCTGCGGCGCCTGCGGCAGCCTGCCGTCGAGCAGGTGCCGCACCCAGAAGTCGTGCGATTCCCGGTTGGCGTGCGGCCGCTGCGACATCTGGAGACCGTGGCGGCTGCCGGGGTAGAGCATGACCTCGAACGGCTTGTTGTGGGTCGTCAGCCAGTCGATCACCTGCAGCGAGTTCTGCATGTGCACGTTGTCGTCGATCGTGCCATGCGTGATGCGCAGCCCTCCCTGGTAGCGATCGATGTAGGTGAGCACCGCGCCGCTCTTGTAGCCTTCCGGGTTCTCCGCCGGCGTGTCCATCAGCCGCTCCGTGTAGACCGAGTCGTACAGCTCCCACGCCGTGACCGGCGACCCGGCCTGGCCGTAATTGAATTTCCCGGCCGCGTTCGTGAGCGCCATCATGGTCGTGTAGCCGCCGTAGCTCCCGCCGGTGATACCAATCCGGTCCGCCGCGATGAAGCTCCTCGCGCGGAGCCAGTCCACGGCCGTGGCGAGATCGCGCATCTCCCACTGGCCGAGACGGCGATGCATGAGGAACACGCCCTTCTTGCCGAAGTGACCGCTGCCGCGGTGATCGACGCTGATCGTAATCACGCCGCGCTGCGCCCAGTAATGCGCCTGGAGGTTCGGGAACGCGTTGCGCACGGTGCCGGAGTCGGGGCCGCCGTAGATGCTGAAGATCACCGGGTGGCGTCGCTGCGCGTCGAAGCTCGGCGGGAGCACCCAGTAGGCTGGCAGATTGAACCCGTCGCCGGAGGGAATCGTGAACAGCTCTCCCTTGCCCCACGCGATCGGAGGGCCCGCCGCGGCCCTGGCGTCGCCGAGTTTGCGCACGAGGGTACCGTCCGCGCTGTACAGCGCCATCTGCTGCGGAGTCGTGATGTTGCTGAAGGTGTCGATGTAGTGACTGCCGTCGGTTGACAGGCGAACGCCGTGCGTGCCGTCGGTCCGGGTCAGCCGCTGCAGGCCGGTGCCGTCGACCTTCACGCGCATCAACTGCAGATCCCACGTCGCGTTCTGCGGCCGGGCCATGAAGTAGATCCAGCCGTTCTTCTCGTCCACGCGCGCAATCGAATCGACCCGCCACTCTCCCTCGGTGAGGCGCCTCTTCAGCGTTCCGTCATTGGAGTAGTGATACAGGTGCTCCCATCCGTCGAGCGGGCTTCTGAGCAGGAAGCCGGACCCGTCCTGGAAGTAGTAGAGGTCCTGGTAGAAATCGACCCACGCGGGCTGCTTCTCCTCGTAGATCTGCTGCTTCTTTCCCGTGGCGGCGTCGCAGTTGTAGAAGCGAATCGTGTCCTGCCCACGGTTGACCCACTGCACGGTGAGCGTTCGTGAATCGGGTGTCCAGAACGGCCAGGCGAGGTAGTGGTCCGCCTTCGGATCGAAATCGGTCCACACGGTCTTCCCGTCGTTCACGCTGACGATGCCGACCTGCACGTACGGGTTGGGATCCCCGGCCTTCGGGTATCGCTGGCGCTCCAGCTCGCCGTGCTGCCCCGCCGAATGGTAAATCGGGAACACCGGCACGGGCGAGTCATCGAAGCGCATGAAGGCGAGCTTCGTCGAGTCGGGCGCCCACCAGAACGCGGCGTGCGCCGTCCCGCGCCCCAGGATCTCCTCCATGTACACCCATGACGAGTATCCGTTCAGAATGGTCTCACTCCCGTCGTCGGTGTACTGGTGCTCGACGGTCTTCTCGAGATCGAACGCGAACAGGTTGTTCCCCCTGGTGTACGCCACCCAGCGGCCGTCGGGTGAGAACCTCGGGTTGCGTTCGGGAGCCGGCGTGGCCGTCAGCCGGCGCAGCGCGTGCGCCGCGGCGTCGTAGAGATACAGATCGCCCTGGGCCAGGTATACGAGGCGCCCGAAGTCGCCGGTATGAGCGGCGGGACGCGTCGGATCGACCCCCTTCGGGAGTTCTTTCTTGACGAGGCCATAATCGCGATAGACTTCTGAACGGCCGTCGACCGCGCTTACCGCGTACATACGACGCTCTCCGTCGGCGTCGGTCTTCACCTCGAGATACCGCGCACCGTCAAGCCACCCGGTGATGTTCGGGAGGTCGCCGAGCGGCGCGTCGGCCCGCCTGGGCGCGCCGGACGGGGGCGCGAAGGCTTCCTCGTAGGACAGCCACCGCGCGCCGGCACGCTGCGCCTGCACGGAATCGAGGCGGCCGACGAGCGTGATGGCCAGAACTGTCAGGAAAACAGGGCGCCGGATGCGCATGGATACTCCTCGCAGCGGGAAAAACCGGGGAATCTGGATGATAACACCGGGGTGATCCCACGCCGTGGCGTGTCCTACAATAGAGTTCTTGCCTCGTCGTGCGGGTCCTCTTCTCTAAGCCAGAGGTCGTGCCCGCCAGTGATTTGAGATCTGCTGATGTCCCTGCTCGATCGCCTGAAGCCCACGCCGCGATGGAAACACGCGGATGCGCAAGTCCGCCTCGCCGCGGTCCACGAGTTCGACGTGTCCCGTGAGGACGCGCTGGCGGTGCTCGCCTCGCTCGCGCGCGGTGACGCCGACGCGCGCGTGAGGAAGGCGGCCGTCGGACGCATCGGGAATCCGGCGGTCCTGGCGGACGCCGCGCGCGACGATGCGGACGAGCAGGTGCGGCAGGCCGCCTGTGAAGCGTTGGTGGAGATGGCGACGGGTGGGGGCGATCGTGCCGCGGCGGCGCTCGCCGGCCTGCGCGACCCGAGACAGCTGGGGATGGTCGCCAAGAGCGCCGCGCTCGAACCGGTGCGGCGCGCGGCGGTCGAGCGGATCGACGATCCGCGGGTGCTCGGCAGCGTCGCGCGCAACGCCAGTGACGTTGCGGTGGCAGTCCGCGCGATCGAACGGCTGGACGATCGCACGGAGCTGCTGAACGTCGCCCTGCGTTCGGATCAGAAAGACGCCGCCATCGCGGCGTTCGAGCGCGCGGCAGGGGGGCGCCCGGATGACGTCGAGCTGCTGAGGAACGCGGCGGCGAAGGCGGTGAACAAAGGGGTGCAGAGGCGCGCGCGGGCGCTCCTGCAGCAATGGGAAGAGGCCGAGGCTGCCCGCCAGGCCGCGGACCTCGCGCTGCGGCAGCGCGAGGTCGAGCTCTGCCAGCGTGCGGAGGCGCTTGGCGAAACGGGCAACTGGCAGGACGCCGCGCACGAGCTGCAGCACGCCGAAGAGGCGTGGCGCAGCCTTTCATCCACGCACGACGATCTCGCCGCACGGTTCGCCGCCGCCTCGGCTGCGGCGCGCGCCGGGATCGCGAAACGGGAGCAGGAAGCCATGGAACGCGCGCGCCTTGAAGAAGCGCAGCAGCAGGCGCTGGGAGTCCGGCGCAACCTCGTCGAACGGATTGAAGCGCTCCAACCGTCCGGCGGCATGAAGGAGCAGCTGGACCTCGCGCGCGCGGAGTGGGAAGGGCTGCCGCCGGTGGAAGGGTTCGAGGCGGAGGCCTTCGCGTTGCAGCGGCGCTTCGACGACGCGTGCCTGAACTGCGAGACCGCGCTGCGGCGGCGTGCGGAGGCGCGTGCCGCCCTCGAGCAGCTCGACGCGCTCGCGACTCGGCTCGAGGCCGCCGCCGCCGAGCAGGATCTGCCGGCCGCGCGCGAGCGCTGGGCCCCGCTCGAGCGCGAGTGGCGCGAGCAGTCGGCCGCGATTGCCGAGCGCCGGGGAGTCGGTGTGGATGACGCGCCGCTGCAGGATCGCTACCGCCAGGCCTCGGCGCACATCGAGCAGCGGCTTGCCGACAAGCGCGCGTCCGACGAGAAGGCGCAGCGCGACACGCTGCGACGGCTCGAGCGCCTCGCGGAGCGCCTCGACAAGCGGGCGACCGCCGACGACCTGTCGCTCAAGGAGGCAGACCGCGGGCTGAAGGAGTTACGCGAGGCGATCGATGAGCCCGGAACGCTGCCGACGCGAGAGGACCGCGACCGCGTGCTGGAGCGGCTGCGGGCCGCGCACGCGGCGCTGATTCCACGCGCTCGTGATTTGCGCGAGGCGGATGACTGGCGCCGTTTCGCGAACGCGACCGTCCAGGAAGAGCTGTGCGGGCGGGTCGAGGCGCTGCAGCAGAAGATCAACACCGCCGAACAGCCCGACCTCGAGGCCGCCTCGAAGGAGCTTCGGGAGATCAACAACCGCTGGCGCGACGTCGCCGAGGCGCCACGCGGGCAGGCGCAGGCGCTGTGGCACCGCTACCGCCGCGCGTTCGACCAGGTGCGCGCGCGCACCCAGGAGTACTTCACGCAGCAGGCGGCGCAGCGCGGCGAGAACCAGCAGCGCAAGGAAGCCCTGGTGCGCCGCGCCGAAGAGTTGATGGACTCGACCGACTGGATCCGCACCGCCGATGAACTGCGCAAGCTCCAGGCGGACTGGAAGGCGATCGGTCCGGTCCCGCGCGATCAGGCGAAGGTGCTGTGGGATCGTTTCCGCACCGCCTGCGACCGCTTCTTCACGCGCAAGCAGGAGGATCTGAACCACCGGAAGGAAGTCTGGGGCGCGAACCTCGAAAAGAAGGACGCGCTCGTCAAGCGCGCCGAGGAACTCGCCGAATCGACCGACTGGGACCACGCCGCCGCCGAGCTCCGCCGGCTGCAGGCCGAGTGGAGGACGATCGGCCCGGTGCGCAAGAACAAGGGAGAAGCGCTGTGGAACCGCTTCCGCGGCGCCTGCGATCGCTTCTTCGAGCGCCACAAGCAGCGCGATCAGATCGCGGCGACCGAGCGGCTCCACGCCCGCGAAACGGTGCTGGGGCAGATCGAGGCGCTCGTCCTCCTCGCGCCCCCGCCGGACGACATCGTCCAGCAGCTCCGGACGCTGCGCCAGCGCTGGGAGCACACCGGCCACGTGCCGCACGACCAGGCCGAGGCGCTCCAGCAGCGGTACGAGGCGGCGATTGCGCAGATCCTCTCCAGCCATGCCGAGACATTCCGCGGCACCGACCTCGATCCCGATGCGAACACGCAGCGCATGGAGAAGCTGATCGCGCGTGTCGAGAAGCTCGCCGCCGAGCAGGCGCCCGCGGCGATGTCCTCGTCGGAAGCGCTCGCGGCGATGCTGCGCGAGGCGCTCGCGTCGAACCAGATCGGCGGCCGCTCGAGCGAGGACGCGCGCTGGCGTGCCGCGGCCGAGGACGTCAAGCAGGCCCAGGCGGCGTGGAAGCGGATCGGCCCGGCGCCCCCCGACAAGTCGCGCGAGCTGACCGAGCGCTTCCGCCGCGCGTGCGATCGCGTGTTCGAGCGGCATCGGCGCAAACTGGCCGGCACGCGCGGGTGATCTGTTTCACCGCAGAACGCGCAGAATCCGCCGGAACCTTCTCTTCGGGAAAAGAGAGTGTTACGACTGCGACTTGACCGTTCGCATCGCGCGATCCGCGACGAGAAAATACGGGACGGCCAGCGATGACAGCGCGGCGGCGAAGCCGAACGCGGCCGCGTAGCCGTACTGCTGGATGATCCATCCAAGGGCCGTGGATCCGGTGCCGATTCCCGTGTCGAGCGCGGCGATCATCGCGCCGTACGCCGCGCCTCGGCGGTGGGAATCCACGCGTCCAAGCATGTAGGCCATGAATACCGGCCACGCGGTGCCGTAGCCCGCGCCGAAAACGGCGGCCGACGCGATCATGGCCCCCCGCGACGCCGGCAGCACTGCCAGCACCGCAAGCCCGATGCCCGCAACGATCATCGATGGCAGGAACACGCGCCGGTACCCGAACCGATCGCCGAGCCGCGCCGCGAACGGACGGCTCAGCAGGATGGCGGCTGCCACGCTCGTGAGATAGATGGCCCGTGGTGAGATGCCCTCAGCCTCGGCGTACATCGCCGAGAAGCTGGTGACGCCGCCGTAGCCGAACGAATACAGGAAGACGCACAGTGAGACCACGAGCACGCGCCACTCGAGCGTGAAGCGGTGCTCGGACGGATCGGCGGGTCGGTGCAGCTCCTCGAGCGACCACGCGATCGCGGCCATGATCAGGTTCAGGGCAAGCATGACGCCGCACAGCAGCAGCCAGCCGCGGCGGTACACCAGGAACCCGATGTTCGGCGCCAGCGCGATCGCCAGCACCGTCGAAAGTCCCCAATAGCCGATCCCTTCGGCGCGGCGCTCCTCGGGCACCAGCGCCGTGACGTAGGCGCCCGACGCGACCATCAGTCCCGACCAGAAGATGCCGTGCGGGACGACGAGCGCCAGCATGACCGCGGGGCTCGGCGCCAGCGCGTAGGCCACCGAGAACCCCGAGATCGCCAGGCTGCCGATCTGCAACATGCGTCGATGCCCGATGCGATCGGCAAAGGCTCCCGTGAACGGCGCCGAACAGGCGGAGGCGTACGTCAGCAGGCCCAGAAACAGCCCGGCGGCGAACGTGCTGCCGCCAAGGTCGCGTATGTGGAACGGCGCGGTCGGAAAGAGCTGGAACGCGGAGATGAAGACGGTGAAGCTGAACCCGCACATCACGAAAAAGCGCGGGGTGAACAGCGGGCGAGGCGGAGGCAACTACATCATTCTGCCTCTAACGCGACGGCCGGATCCACCCTGGACGTTGATATCATCGCTTCATGGAACAGCTACGCCCGTCGAAGCTCTGGAAACAGATGCCCCAGGAGCGCCGTCTCGAGGCCGCGCGCGCGTTCTGGGACGACGAGCAGTCGGTGGAACAGCACCCGGAGGCGGTCGCGGCGATCGCGCAGCAGCTGAAGTTCAGGCCGAAGAGCGCCGCCGCGCTCCCCGTTGAAAGACGCGCGAGGTACCTGGCTGGGCTCCCTTCGATTTCAGACCTGCTTGCCTCGCGCCTGCTGGTGGCCTATCACCTCGCGCGACAGCGTCCGATGATGGGACGTTTCCTGGACCTGCTGGGTATCGCGCACGACGACGGGTTGATTTCCGAAGAGGACGTGAAGCGGCCGGAGAAGGCGCGCATGGCGACTGCCGTCAAGGCCCTGCGGCACGAGTTCCCGGCGGAGGACGTGGACCTCTATTTCGCCACGCTCGCGGGACAGGATCCGGACACGTGGAGCGATCTCACGGAGCCGGTGTCCGCCTGACGTCAGACGTCCGCGCGAGCAGGACCTCCTGCGCGACGCGCAAGCCGCTCTCGACCGCGCCGTTCATGTAACCCTGCCACCGCCACGAGGTGTGCTCGCCGGCGAAGAAGACGCGCCCGTGCGGCCGGCCGAGCCATTCCCGCAGCTCGGGATCGTACGAGGGCTTGAACACCGCGTAGCCACCCTGCGCCCACGGATCGGTTTCCCAGGTGACGATCTGGGAGGCCAGCACGGCCGTCCGCTCGGCGCCGAGCCACGCGAGATGCGCCGGGAGGCCGCGCGCCCCTTCGCGCGCCATGATGGCCTGTATGTGCGACGAGGCGCGACCGCCGGCGAGGAAACTGAGGATTCCCGCGCGCCCCGCCTGGTCTTCGTTGCCTTCCCACACCGCGCCGACCGGCAGATCGGTGCCGAACGCGCGCACTCGCCCCGGCGCCCGCCAGAACCGGCGATCGAACTGCACCAGCACGCGCGTGGCCGCGCCGTAGGACAGCGAGGCAATCGCCGTGGCCTGCCGCTCCGGCAGCGGCGGGTCCATTTCGATCGCCTTCAGCGTCGCCGCGGGCATGGCGCAGATGACGTAGTCGGCGGTGATTTCCTCGAGCGCGCCGCTCCGCTCGCGGAGCCGCACCTGCACGCGGGTCGCGCCCTGCGCGATCGCGACGACCGTCGTGCCCAGGCGCACGTCGCGGGCGAGCGGCCGGGCGAGCGCCTGGATGATTGAGTCGTTCCCGCCACGCAGCCGAAACAGCCGCGCGCTGGCCGGATCCCCTCGAGCATTTTGATCGTTGGAGAACTGATCCACGAGCGCGAGCAGCGAAAGATCTGGAGGGTCGGCGAGAAAGAACCCGCGCAGGCCGACCGCGACGCGCGTGAGGTCCTCGTCGCCGAGATCGTCGAGCCAGCTCTGGACCGAGCGCCGCGAGAGCTGTGTCGCCACGCCGCCGTGCCAGCGCTGCTCGCTGAGCTTGTAGGCGCGGATCTCGTCCTGGAGATGCGACGCGAGACGTTCCCAGGCCTTCGGGCCGCTTTCGATCTTGCGTCGCGCGGTCGAGTAGTAGGCGAAGCCGCCGCGCAGAATCCGCACGGGCTCGCACCCGAGTTCTGCCGCCAGCCGCAGCAATTCCGCCTGCGAGCCCTCGATGAGGTCCGCACCCGCTTCCGCCCACTGGCCCTGCTCGAAGTCGCGTCGCGTCCAGACCCTGCCGCCCAGGCGATCCCGCCGGGCCTCGATGACGGTCACGTGCGCTCCAGCTTTGTGCAGCTCGTACGCGGCCGTGAGCCCCGCGAGTCCTCCTCCGGCAATGACAACGGACGGGTTTCGCAGCGCATCAACCACGTCCACCAGCATAGCAGCGGCCTTGCCGGTCCTATTGGTCAAGGGGAATGGATGAATGAATAATGTCCGCATGCCGGAACGCCTCCACCAGTTCCCGCCGCTGGCAGGGCTGTGCGCGCGCGCCGACGCCCAGCGTGGCGGGCAGCCGGTCGAAACGTGCGCCGCGGTGCTGCACCGCCTCGCGTACGTGGCGCAGCGCGTCGCGATCATGACGGCCGCGTGGCTGCCGTCGACACCGGAGTGGGAGGTCAAGCAGGCGCTTGCATTCCACGGCTGGATCGATGCGCAGCACGCGGCGTGGCTGTACGCGCGGATCGCCGAGATGCGCGAGCCGCCTCCCGCCATGCACGACATCCCCGACACGCGGCTCGAGGCGGCGCTCGACGAAGCGGGCGCCGCCGCCTCGACGCTCGATCGCGTGTCGGTCATGTACGGCGTGGTCCGTCCCGCGTTTCAGCACGCGGTCGCCGAGTACCGCCGGCGGACCCATCCCATCGCGGATCAACCTTCCGTTCGCCTCATGGCGGCGATTGAGCACGACTACGAAGCGATCGCGGCCTGGAGCGAGCGCGCGCTCGCGGTTGAGCGGGAGGCCGGCGGCGAAGAACGCCTGGCCGGGCACGTGGCGGCATGGCTCGACGCCGCCGGCGGCGTGGACGGGCATGCGACAAGGCCCGCGCGCGAGCCGAAACGGCGCGCGGCCGCGCGGTACGAGCCGGCCGTTGTTCCGCGGCGCGACGCCCGGTTCTCCGGGCTGTTCGATACGTCGACGCCGGCCGATGTGGCGTACTTGGACGAGAGCCGCGACCCTGCCGAGCGCAATGCCGCGCTGATGTTCAAGCGGGTCAGGGAAATGGATGTTCCGGAAGTCATCGCCGGCATCATCGCGGAGCGATGGATGGCCGCGCGCAATGCGGTCCGGGAGGGCGCCCCGCCGGCCGGACCGGACTGGACGTACTACGTGCATCTGTTCCGGCAGATGTGGGACGAAGCGCGCCACGCGATGCTCGGCGAGATCCTGCTCGAACATCACGGCGTGGACTGGCGGCGGCTGCCGATCAACATGACGTTCTCGTACAAGCTGGCGCGCCACTGCACACCGGTCGAACGACACATCCTGCTCTACGCGATCGAGCAGTCCCTGATGCCGAAGACGACCGGGAAACCGTACGAGCACCGGATCGCCGTCGAGTCAGGCGACTCGCTCTCCGCGCTGTTCCATGACTTTGATTGGGCCGACGAGGTTCTGCACGTCGAGGTCGCGCGCCGGTGCCTCAAACCCGAATTGCCTGGCGGCCTGGGCGAGGCGCGCGCGCGCGCCGATGCGCTCTGGCAGCGCCTGGGCGAAACGCTCGAGAAAGAGCCCCTGCCGCGCGACGATCCGCACCGCGCAGCGCTCGCGGACTGGTGGACGTTTTACGTGAGGAAAGTGACCGGGCACGATCCGGCGCCGGTCCGGGATACACACGTGAAGGACTGGCGGCCGAACTCAGGGTGAAGAGGGCTTCGTCAGATCGACGCTGACCTGCTGCGCGGCGCCGCCGGTGACCGTGACGGGCACGCGGCGCTCGCCGTACTCCGGGTGCTTGAAGACCAGCTCGCGCGAACCGAGGGTCACGCTGACGTTGGCCAGCGGTGTCTCGCCCAGCCGTTCATCGTCCACCCAGACCTCGGCCCACGGTATTGCGTTGACGTTGATGAGACCTTTGGGGGTGACGGCCAGCCGCTCTTCTTCGCCCGGCGCGATGTCGACCCCGTGCGAGGACCGATACGCCAGCGACTCGTTCACCAGTTCGATCGTGTGCGCGCCGGCCGACAGCACCAGCGGCCCCTCGCCCGCGGTGCCGATCTGCTTTCCCTTCTCGAAAATCTGGAGCTCGATCGGCGCCGACACGATCACCCAGCCGGAGTAGATCGCCAGATCCAGTTTCGTCGTTTCTCCCGCGATGACGGTGACGCGACGGCGGACGTTGCCGTTTGGCCCCTGTACGACGACGAGATGCCGTCCCGGCGGGAGATCGGTGAGCACGAGCGGCGTCTCGCCGCCCGTTTCGCCGCGCAGCTTGCCGTCGACGAACACCTTCGAGCCGGGCGTGTTCGAGATCACCTCGATGCCGCCCGTCTGCACGAGCGCAGTCCAGTCGAGGCGCTCCACGCGCCGTGCGCCGGACGCGACGTCAACCGACCAGGTGTGCTCCGTGCCCTTGCGTGTCAGCTTCACGGCATGACGGCCGGGCGGCACCTGCAACACGGCGGGCGTCTCCCCTTTCTTCTCTCCGTCGATGAACACGTCGCTTCCGGGTGGCGTGCTTTCGATCACGAGGATCCCCGGCGCAACCGCGGCGGCGGGAGACGTGCCTGACCATTTCATCTGTGTCGCGGCAACGCCCGCCACCAGCACGACCACCGCGGCGGCGACGGCCTTCCACGGGAGGCGGAAACCCCGCTCCGGCTCCTCCGCGGGACGCTCGAAGATGGACGCGGGACGGTCCGTGAATTCTGCGCGTGCGGGCGCGCTCTTCTTCGCAGGTGGCGCGTTCTTCAGGCGAATCGTCACGGGCGCGGCCGGCGACATCACCGGTCCGGCACCGCCACCAGCCGCGGGCTCGACCATCGGCGACTGCGGCGACACGGCGGCGCTCCGAGGGAACGAATCAGCCTCCTGCGTGATTGGCGCAAACGGGCTTGGCGGGAGCATTGCCGCCGGCAGCGACGGGACCGGCGGCGGCCAGGCGATTGGCGGACGCGGTACTTCGGGCGGCGGCGTCGCCTGAGCGGCGCCCGCGCCCTGGTCGAACGGCGCAAGCGGGCTCGGCGACACGACGCGGGGCCCCGTCTCGACCGCGATCTCAGGCAACGGATTCCGCGCCCACGCGACCGAGGCCGACTCCGCGGCGGCGACGGCAGCAGGTCTGTCCGGGGGGGGGGCGGGTTCGAACGGTTCGACGGGTTCGACGGGCTCCTCGCGGGCGAGGACCAACGGCTCGGGCTGCGCGATCGGCTCTGGTGCGGGCTCCTCCGTCATGACGGCAGGCGCCGGCTCCGGTTCGAGCGTCGCCTCGGGCTCACGAACCGGCTCGGGCTCGAAGGATGGCTCCGGCTCCGGCAGCGGCTCGACCTCCGTGAACGCGAAGTCCACCTCCGATGGCAGCGGCGTTTCGAGATCGACGAGAAATTGCACGAGTGCCGGCCGCGCCAGCGCGCGCTCGCGGTCGGTCAGCAGCAGGGCGCACGAGTCCGCCGCGGCGTCCGATGTGCTGAAGCCGCCCGCGCTGCCCGCCCCCGTCGCGCGCGTCAGCCAGCCAATCACCGGCTCTGCGAAGAGCCGGCCGCCGCGAATCATCGCCGCTTCTTCGACCTCGACCAGGAGCGCATCGGCTCCTTCGACGGAGTTCCCCGCATCCACCGGACGTCCGAGCATCAGCGCGATCGCGACAAGCGCGGCCTGACGAACGTCAGCGGCAAACGAGAACGGCTCTCCCAGCCAGTGCGCAATGCCGAACTCCCGCCACAAGCGCGCCGGCGCGAAGTTCGACGCTTCGATCACCTCCGCGTACGCGTAGTCGGCGACCACCACTTCACCTTCGGCGCTGACGATGACGCGATCCGGATGGAGGCAGCCGTGCGGCAACCCGGAGAGCGAGTGAAAGGTGTGCGTCGCGGCGAGAATCTCCGCGGCAAGGAACAGGCCGATCGTGAGGTCGGGAATCAGCTCGCGCTCCCGCGCGGCGCGGAGCGCGTCGCTCAGGCGCATGCCCGAGATGTGGTCCGAAATGACGGTCAGCCGCCCCGTCGCGCGGTCGTGCTCGACGCCTCGAACCGACACGAGGCGGGGGTCGGCGATCGAAGCGAGCCGCCCGATTCGGCGGCGCAGGGCGGATTCATACGCGGCAAACTCAGGGCGCGGGAAGAGCCGCTCGCGGATCTCTCCCGACTCGCGATCGAAGAACAGATCCCGTTCGCCCAGGCCGTCTCGGAAACCCGACGAGGAGAGCATGAAACCTTCTGAAACTTTCGCCTATCTGCAATGGAAAAGCCACGTACGATCGGGCCGACCCACCAAAAACGTGAAGTTTTCCAAACGATTTCTCGGTTCGGCAGGCTGTTTCGTCCAGCAGGAACGCGGAATGGACAACGCGATAACAAATTTGTAATTGCCTGGTCGGGTAAGATTGCCCCAATGAACAGACGTGAATTGCTGGAAAGAGCCGCGGGCGCCCCGCTGCTCGCCGCCTTGGCTGTGCAGCCCGTGCAGCGAACCACTGCGGCACGAACGGTTTACCCGCGCCGGCTCGCCCCAGGGGACACGGTGGCGCTGGTCGGGCCGGCCAGTGCGACCTTCGAGCGGATGGATCTCGACATCGCGCGCGAGTCTCTCGAGGCGCTGGGGCTCAAAGTCGTCATCGGCGACCACGTTCGTGATCGACACGGGTACCTCGCCGGCAGCGATGCGGCCCGCGCGGCGGACATCAACCGGTTCTTCGCCGATCCGTCGATCCGGGCTGTCCTGCCGATCCGCGGCGGCTGGGGCAGCAGCCGGCTGCTGCCGTACCTGGATTTTGCGGCGATCGCGCGCAACCCGAAGGTCGTGCTCGGTTACAGCGACATCACCGCGTTGCTGCTCGCGATTTCCGCGCGGACCGGGCTGGTCACGTTCCACGGCCCGAATGGCATGGGGCGATGGGATGCCTGGAGCGCCGGGTTCGTGCGCCGCGTGCTGTTTGCCGGCGAAGCGGTGAGGTTCGAGAACCCGCGGGAGCGCGGCGAGTTCCTCGCCCAGACCGAACACCGCACCCAGACGATCGTCGGCGGCGTGGCGCGCGGGCGGTTGCTTGGCGGAAACCTCACGGTGCTCACCGCGCTCCTCGGCTCCCCTTACCTGCCCTCGTGGGACGGGGCCATTCTCTTCCTCGAAGATGTGGGCGAGGACATCTACCGCGTGGACCGGATGCTCACGTCGTTGAAGCTCGCCGGGGTTCTCGGCGAGCTGCGCGGGCTGGTGTTCGGAACGTGCGAGGAGTGCGAGCCCGGCGACGGCTATGGCTCGCTCACGCTCGAGGAGGTGCTGGACGACCACGTGCGCCCGCTGAACGTGCCGTCGTGGCGCGGCGCCATGATCGGACACCGCATGCCGCAGTTCACGCTGCCGGTCGGCGCCGAGGTCGAGATCGACGCCACGCGCGCGACGATCCGGATGCTGGCGCCGGCGGTGGCTTGATCACCGCTTTTTTCCCGAGTACTCCAGCATCTGCGCCGTCAGATCCATCGGGTACGAGATCTTCACGTCCGTGATCGTGCCGTCCGGCGCAGTGACCGGCTCGAGACGCGGCTGCACGAACCCGGTGTAGGACGGCATCTTCAGCTTCTCGACGCGCGCGACCACCTCGTCGCGAAGCGCAGTGTCGAAGTGCACGCCGTAGGTGTCGAACAGCGCCCTGGCCGCGGCGTAGTCCCCTTCCGATTTGATCCGCTGCGCCTCCGCCAGCAGCCGGCCGACCCCCTCGCGAAACGCGCGCGCGTCGGTCATCACGTAGAACGTCCTGCCGTTACGCCTGCGGACCTCGATCGCCTCGGTGTTCGCCATCAGCCAGTGCACGATCATCTGGCGGTTGCGCATGTGATCTTCTTCGATCTGCGATCCGTGCCGAATCCGCCGGAGCTGGACGAGCGCGTTGCGCGTGTAGGACTCGTACTCGGAGCGCACGATCTCTTCCTGGTCCGCGGCCTTGACGAGCCCAAGCTCCGCGAGCTTGCGATCGGGCAGGTAGTAGAGCGCCACGAGGTCGGCCCGCGCCTCTTCGAGCGCCGAGTACTGCTCCTTGAGCGCCGCCTGCGGCGTCCCTTTCAGCCCTTCCGACACGCGGCCGGAGGCATGGCCGATCACCTCGTGCATGTTCGTGTGCAGCTCGCCGGCGAAGCTGCCCCACTTCTGCGCCCGTTCCGCTTCCTCGTCCGTCCAGGAGAACTCGCGGCGGAACGACGGCAGCTGCGACTTGTCGTAGGCCTCGGTCACGTTCGACAGCGAGACGGACTTGCTGCCGTACCGCTCGCGGATCGCCTGGTCGTTCGGCAGGTTGATGCCGACCGGCGTAATCGGTCCGGACTCCCCTGATTCCACCACCACGTCGATCGCGCTCGCCGTGATGCCGTGCACGCCGGTCTTGCGGTATTGCGGATCCCACGGCATGTGGTCCTCGAACCACTGCGCCTCGGCCGCCAGCTTGCGAATCTCCTCGGTCTTCTCCCGGTTGACGTAGTACACGAGCGATTCCCAGGCGCCCTTCTGCCCACGCGGATCCATGTACACTTCGATGAATCCGTTGATCGTGTCCACGGGGGAGTGCTTGTCCTGCACCCACGCGATGTCGTACGCCTCGCGGTCCGCGGTCTCGCCGGTCTGGTAGAACCTGACCAGCGCCTTCAGCGCGCTCGCCATCGGCGCCGTCGCGTGAGGAATCGCCGCCTCGAGGTGCTTCACGATTTCCGAGATCTGCCGGCCGTACAGCCCTCCGACGCGGTAGACCTCCTCGACGAGCGTTCCGTCCTTCTTCACGAGGCGGGAGTTCAACGGGTGTCGTTCCTCGAACTGCTCCAGGTCCTTCATCGACACGCCGACGTACAGGTTGTTCGCGCTCGTCGCAAGCATGTCCCGGCCTGCGCCCGGTGTCTTGTTCGTGACGATCGGGTCCACGTCGGGATCGAAAAACAGCGGCTGCATGCGCGCAAGCATCGCGTCGAGCGTCTCGCCGCGCTTCTGCGGAAACCGGGCGCCGGCGGCCTGCGCCGCCTTCGCCGCTGTCGCGAACGCCTGCGGCGCGCACCGCAACACGAACTTGCGGGCGGTGAGATTGTTGTAGGGCCCGGTGTTGATCCAGAACAGCTTGGCATACCGCAGGATCTCGCCGAGCGTCTGCGGATCGACGTTCCCGGGATGCGAGACGATCTCCTCGATGACCTCGCGCATCTCGAGGTTGTGCGCGTACCGCTGGTCGTAGAAAATGTCCCGCCCTGCGAGCGCCGCCTGGTACAGATGCCAGATCAGGATCTTGTCATTGAGCGGCAGCGCATGGAACCCATCGGCGTACAGTTGCGCCACGGCCGCATCGTCGATCTGTTCGAGCAGGTACTTTCGGCCCGTCTCCTCCCGCGCCGCCACGGGCGTCGTCGCCGCCATCGCTGCCACCAGCATGAACCATCCTCTCCACATACGAGATCCTCGAATCCTCAAATCCTCAAATCAACCGTCTGCATATGCCCCGCCACGTGCGCCTGCCACCCCAGCTCGCCGGCGATCCGCCGTTGCAGCGCCGCCGCCGCGTCAGGCTCGCCGTGCACGATGTAGGTATCGGCGGGTGCGCGCTTGAACCCGCGCAGCCAGCGGAGGATCTCGTCGGCGTCGGCGTGAGCCGACATGGAGTCGAGGTGCGCCACGCGCGCGTTCACCGCGACGTCCACGCCATGGATCCTGACGGTTTTCGCCCCCTGGATCAGCTGTCGCCCCCGCGTGCCCGCGGCCTGGAATCCGACGAACATCACCGTGTTCTCCGGTCGCGGCAGGGCGGCGGCGAGATGATGGAGGACGCGGCCGCCGGTGGCCATCCCGCTTGAAGAAATGACGACGGCCGGGCCGCGCGATCGCACGAGATCGCGCGACTGCTGCGGCGAGGCGACGATCTGGAGCCGATCGGTCGCAAACGCCGCCACCTCGCGGTTGTGCCGCGGCACCGGCTGTTCCGGAGCCATCTCCGGATCGAGCTCCTCGAGCCGTCGCCCGTATTGCACGAGCGCCTGGGACGCCATCGGGCTGTCCACCCAGACAGGAATCACGGGAATTCGTCCCTCGTCCTCCAGGCGCTTGATCCAATAGAGGACTTCCTCCACCCGGCCGATGGCAAAAGAGGGGACGATGATCTTCCCGCGGCGTTCCGCCGTGCTGCGCACGATCTCCGCGAGGGCTTCGCCGTTGTCATCGGACGGGTGCCTGCGGTTGCCGTACGTGGACTCGACGAGCAGCACGTCAGCCTCTTCCACGGCTTTCGGATCCGGGAGCACCGGCCGGCTGTAACGCCCCAGGTCGCCGCCGAACAGCACGTGCGATCCGTTGGTGCGGATGCTTGCGTACGCCGATCCGAGCAGGTGGCCGGCGTTGACGAACTCCACGTCGACGCCCGGTGCCACCGGCACGCGGCGGTCGTACCCGACGGGCTGCAGCAGCGACAGGGCCCGCGCCGCATCTTCCATCGTGAACAGCGGCAGCGCGGGGGCGTGGCGCGTGTACTTTCCGCGATTGGCGTTCTCGGCGTCTTCTTCCTGTAGTTTTGCCGCGTCCGGCAGCACGATGCGGCAGAGATCGGCGGTGGCTGACGTGCAGAAGATCCGTCCCTTGAACCCCTCGGAGACGAGCCGCGGCAGGTAGCCGCAGTGATCGAGGTGCGCGTGGGTGAGGACGACTGCGCCGATCGATGCCGGCTCCACGGGCAGCGGCTGCCGGTTGCGCTCGCGCAGTTCCTTCAACCCCTGGAAGAGCCCGCAGTCCACGAGCACGCGCGCGCCGTTCACTTCGAAGAGGTGCTTCGAGCCGGTCACCGTGCCAGCCGCACCAAGAAACGTCAATGACGCCATCACCAAATCACCAAATGACCAGATGACCAGATTCTCTATGCGAAGATCCCCGGCAGCCCGCCGGTGTGCCAGAACAACACGGAGCGGGCGCGCGCCAGGCTGCCGCCGCGGCAGAGCGCAATGAGCCCCGCCATCGCCTTGGCCGTGTAGGTCGGGTCGAGGAACAGGGCTTCGGTGCGCGCTGCCAGCGACTGCGCCTCGCGCGACGCGAGTGTCGGAATGCCGTAGCCCTCGCCGACAAAACGATCGTCCACTTCGACCGCCGCTCCTCCACCCACCGGCACGCCGGGCAGGAGATCGGCGATTCCCTCGATGATCTCCTCGACGACGCCGCGCAGCGTGGCGGCCTCCTCGTCGGCGCTGATGCCGACGACGCGCGTCGCCCATCCAAGCGCCCGGCAGCCCGCCACGAGCCCCGCCTGCGTACCGCCAGAAGAAGACGCATGGACGATGGCGTCCGGTGGATCCATCTGCTCGGCAAGTTCCGCGACCGCGAGGACGAACGCCGCCGCGCCGAGCGGCGTCGAGGCGCCGAGCGGAATCACGAACGGCCGGTGCCCCGAGGCGCGTGCCTCCGCGGCAAGCCGCTCCATCGCGGGCGCGCGGTCGTCGCGGCTGTCGACGAAGTGCACCTGCGCGCCGAGCAGCCGGTCGAGCAGCGCGTTTCCCGTGAGCCGGTCCGGCGGCGATCCGTTCGCGACGAGCAGGCAGCGCATGCCAAGCCGGGTGGCGGCCGAAGCCGTGGCGCGCGCGTGATTCGACTGCACCCCGCCGCAGGTGATCAGCGTGTCCGCGCCGTCGGCCGCCGCGCGTCCCCCGACGAGCGCGAGCTTGCGCACCTTGTTCCCGCCGAACCCGAACGGAATCGCGTCATCACGCTTGACGTGGAGCCGGGCGGAGGCGCCGATCGCGTCGCGCAGGCGCGGCAGTTCTTCGACGGGCGTGGGCGCGGTGAGGAGAGGGGCCCGTGGAAGGACGGCCGCGGCGCCGCGCAGGGCCGGAGGACGCACAGAACGGCATAGTATCATCGGAGGATCCGATGTCCCTACTCGACGCGCTCGGGGGAGGAGGCCACGTCGTCGCGGCCGAACTGCGCCCCCCGCGCGCGGAACTCGCCGCGCCGGCAGGCATGGATGCCTGGATCGACACGTACCACTCGGTGCGCGCGCTCGTACGCCGGAACACGCACGTGTTCCTGACCGACAGCGCCGTAGGGCTCCGCGAGGAAGACAACCTCCGCCACCTGATCATCAATCTCGGAACCGACGTCCCGCGCGATCGGATCGTGCCGTTCCTGACGTGCAAGCACGAGCTGGAGTACTGCCTGAACTACGCCGACCGCGCGTGGCAGCACGGCTTCCCGGCGCTCGTCGTGCTGGGCGGCGACACGAGCGTCGGGGCCCCGCGGTGCGTGCCGCATGCCTGGCAGCTGCGGGCGGCGATCCGGGAGCGACGCCCGGAGCTGGCGCTTGGAGGATGGGCGAACCCGCACGCCGATCCCGAGCGGCAGGTCGAACACCTCGTCGCACCCGACGCCAACGCGGAGTTCTTCCTCACCCAGGTCGTGTCGCATCACGACGCGGGAAGGGTGGAAGCGTTCGTGAACCGGGCACGCAGCCAGGGGCTCGACACGCCGGGTGTCTTCGGCGTGTTCTACTACCGCAGCGCCAACACGCGGACGCTCGAGCGGCTGCGCGCCTTCCTGCCGGTGCCTGTCGAGGAGCTGGCGGCGGACTTCGCCGCGGGAGCGACGCCCGAAGACGTCTGCGCCCGGACGATCCGCACGCTCATGAACGCCGGCGCGCGGCACTTCTACATCAGCAACCTGCCCAACGCGACGGCCATCGCGACTTTCACGCGCGTGCTCGAGCGCATATAATCCCGCCGTCGAACCGCCATGGGCGCCTATCAGGATCGCGTGCCGTTCTCGGGCATCATCCGCATCCGCGACATGATGTACGGCGTCAGGAATCCCTTTCGGCTCGACCAGGGGGACGTCAGTTTCGACGCGCCCGACACCGTCAAGGACGCGATGGCCCGCGCGATCGCCGAGAACCGGTCGCACTACGCTCAGACGACGGGCGTGCCGCGGCTGCTCGACCTGCTCGCGGCGAAGCTGCGCGACCGCAACCGGATCCCCGTCGGCGGCTCCGACGAGCTGATGGTGACGACCGGGGGCATTCACGGCGGCTACGTCGCCTGCATGGGGCTGCTCGAACCAGGCGATGAAGTGATCGTCCCCGATCCGGAGTGGCCCCCGTGCATGGGCAACATCCTCAGCGCGCAGGCGGTGCCCGTCCCCTGCCCGCTTCGCGAGTCGCTCGGATGGCGCTGGGATCTCGACGAGCTCGCCGCCACGATCACGCCGAAGACGCGCGCGATTTATGTGAACTCGCCGAACAACCCTTCCGGCGGCGTGCTCGCGCGTGCCGATCTCGAACGGATCGCGGAACTCGCCGAGCGGCACGGCCTCTGGGTGTTCTCGGACGAGGCGTACGAGGACATCACGTTCGGCGTGGAGCAGGTGAGCATCGCGTCGCTGCCGGGACTGTACGACCGCACGATCCCGATCTACACGTTCAGCAAGACGTACGCGATGACCGGGCTGCGGCTCGGATACCTGGCGATCCGGGACGCGCGGATCCGCGAGCGTATGAAGAAGGTGCTCTTCTACACCGCCGGCAACGTCGCAACCGTCGTCCAGTACGGCGGGATTGGGGCGCTTGAAGGCCCCCAGGACTGCGTCGAGCAGTTCAGGATCGAGCTGAAGGAACGTCGAGACCTGTTTTACACCGGCATCCGCCAGGCGGCCGCCGGCATTCTCGGCGGCGAACCGCCGGCGGGCGCGTTTTACGCGTTCCTCAAGATCGACCCGTCGTGGATCCCGCCGGCCGGACTTTCGCAGTCGCGGTCGTGGGCGATGGCCGAGCACTTGATCACCCGCGCCCGGATCGGGTGCGTCCCGGGTGTGGACTTCGGCGCGCACGGCGAGGGCTACGTCCGGTTCTGTTTCGCGCGCGAGCGCAAGGAACTGGCTGGGGCGCTGGAATCTATGCGTGCGCTGTTTGCGGATCGCTCTCCAGCATCAGCCGGAGCTGCGTCGTAAGGTCGTCGAAGTCGATTCAGCTCTACTTCACGTGCCGTCCGCCGTCCACTCGCAGCGTCTCCCCCGTCACGAAGTCTGATTCCACGAGGCTGAGGACCGCTCGCGCGACTTCCTCGGGCCCACCCCAGCGGCCCAGGGGAGTGGCGCGTTCGACCGTTTCCTGCTCCTCGTCGGTCGTGCCCTCGGGCGCCATGATGGGGCCGGGCGCCACCGCGTTGACCAGGATCTGATCCGCGGCGAGCTCGAGCGCGAGCGCCTCGGTCAGGCCGATGACCGCGTGCTTGGCGACGTAGTACGCGAGATAGTTCTTGTATCGGGGGCGGCCGCTCCGCGCGATCCAATCGGAGAAGTTGACGATGCGCCCTCCGCCCGCCCGGCGCATGTGCGGTACCGCCGCCCGCGCGCAGAGGTACGCGGCGCGCAGATCGATCTCCATGGGCCGGGTCCAGTCGTCGAGCGTCATGCGGTCGAACTCGACGGCCGTGTACACGGACGCCATGTTGACGAGGACGTCGAGCCGGCCGAACTCCGCCACGGCTTCGTTCACCGCCGACGCGCAGTCCTCCGGCCGCGACAGATCTTTGTGGAGCACCAGCGAGCGCCGCCCCTCCGATCGGACGCGCGCGGCGGCGGCATCAGCCTCGTCTCGCGATCGATTGAATGTCAATGCCACATCGGCGCCGCGGGAGGCGAGCAACGCCGCCACCGCGGGGCCCATGCGTTTCCCACCGGTGATCAGGACGGCGCGCGCGTTGAGATCCATGCGCGCTACGCCTCGATCTTCCCGATCAGGATCACGCCGAACCGCAGCGTCCCGGCACTGAAGACGACGCCGTGGTGACCGGCATCGTTCGTCAACGAGCGCAGTGGTTCGTCGGTGGTCGCCGGCGGATCGATGCTCCACGCCGCCGGGTGCGACGCGCCGGTTGTCTGCTTCGAGAGATCGACCGTTCCCTGGTATCCCGCGGGCGCGGGATTCGTGTCCACCGCGGCGGGGCTGACGAGCAGAAACTCGCGGTGCGGCGAGACGCCGAGGTGATCGCCATTCATCGGCTGGAGCGCGAAGCGCAGCGTGTACACGCCCGGCGCGAGCGCTTCCGGCGGGGCGGCGTCGGTCTTCGACACGGTGAGCGGCGCCGTGCCGCCCGCCGCCTGGATCAGGAGCGAGAGCAGCAGGATGGTCAGTATCTGAACTCTCCAAAGAATGCCGACCGGCGATCGATCTGTTCCCACCGCCTGCCGAGCAGCGCGCCGCTGTACGCCTGGCGATTGGTCACGCCGAGGGTCGCGCTGTCGATGGCCGCGAGCGGATGGAACCACTGCAACGCGCTGCAGTTCGTGTCGTGCGCCATGTGGGTGCCGACGTCGATCGCCGCATCCCCCGCGCGAACGGCAATCGCGTGCTCGTCGCGCGAGAAGCCAATCGCCACCGGCTTGACGGCCACGACCTCGCCGACAAAGCCATTCGAGAGCGAGCGGACGAGCGTGACGAGCGCGTCGCGCTGCGCGCGGGTCGCCCGATCGTCCACATAAACAACCGACCGGATCGAGCTCGGCGGGACGCCGCCCAGCTCGCGCGTGCCGAGGTTCACGTCGGCCGTCACGGCGGCGACCACGCTGAGGCCGTCGAGCGGAACGCCCGCGAAAGCACCGCGGTCGATGCGCCAGGCCATGAGCGCTTCGCGCCCGCCGGTTTCCCCTTCGCTGTTCATGAGGCACCCGCCGGTGAACACCTCGGCGGTGCGTGTTTCGACGTAATGGCCGGCGATCGACGGCGAGTCCGCCGCGCGGGCCTCCGACGCGGTCAGCGCGGCGACGAGCCCAGCGGCGCCGCAAGCGATGAGCTTTCGCATGGTTCCCCCCTACCGGCTCGATTATACCGGCGAGGCCGCGAAAGCATTGCCGGCCTTCGGCCTTGACAGCGGCGTTACCCGCAACACCCTCGCCCGTGCTGGCACGCATCGCGGCTCACGGCGTCGCCGTCCGGGCCGAAGGACTTCTGCGTCTTCGCGCACCAGTACGCCGTGGCGCCCAGCACGCTGGTGAGATCGGGGTCCTCCTCGGCCCTGACGTACATGCCCTTGTGCCGCAGGTGCGAGCAGTGCAGCGGTGTCACGAGGCGGGATGCGGGTGTCGGGTGGTCCATGTCGTGCTCCTACGCGCCCGCGGGCACCGGTGCGCCCGACGCTTTCAGGATCGCGCGCTTCACGGCGGTGCGCGCGATCTGCACCTTGTACGCATTGTCGGTCATGGGCTGCGCGTCCTTGAGCGCGGCGTCGGCCGCCGCCGCTGCCGTCTGCTCGGTGATCGCCTGGCCCACGAGTGCCGCCTCGGCCGCATCCGACCGCCAGGGCACCGGCGCCACCGCGCCCATGACGATTCGCGCGCCCCGGACTCTTCCGGCCGTGATGTCGAGCACCGCCGTCGCCATCGCGAGCGGCCAGTCGTGCGACTGCTTGAACCGCACTTCGTACGTGGCGTTCTTCCTGCCGCGCGCGGCGGGTACGAGGACGTGCGTCACCAGCTCGTTGGGCGCGAGCACGTTCTCCTGCGCGAGATTCTGCGATGGCAGCACGAAGAACTCGCCGGCGTCGACCTCGCGCGATCCCGACGGCGACGCGATGCGGATCTTCGCGCCGAGCGCGACGAGCGGCACGGCCAGGCTCGACGGGTGCACGATGTGGCAGGGGCCGCCGCCGAGAATCGCGTGGTACTGGTTCTCGCCATCCACCGCGAAGCAGCGCGCCCCGCCCTTCTTGAGGCAGTCGAACTCCTCGTTGCGGAAATACCAGCAGCGCGGGCGCTGCGCGAGGTTCCCGCCGACGGTGCCGGCGTGCCTGATCTGCGGCGTGCCCACCTCGCCGGCGGCGTCCGCCAGCGCCGGGTACTCTCGCCGCACCACCGGGTGCTCCGCCAGATCGACCAGCTTCGCCGCAGCGCCGATCTGCAGCCCGCCGGCGGATGTCGCGATGCCGCGGTCGAGCTCCTTCACGTTGACGAGCCGGTCCGGCTGCGCGATGTAGTCCTTCATCATCGCCACGAGGTCCATGCCGCCGGCAATCGGCAGCACGCGCCCGCGCGTCGCCCCCAGCGCGGCCAGGGCTTCGCGCTCGTTTTTCGCGTTCACGTAAGCGAAGGGCCTCACAGCGTTCCTCCTTCGCGCTGCCGGTCGAGCGCCGCCAGCACGTGCGCGGGCGTCACGGGCAGGTCGCGAACGCGCGCACCGATGGCGTTGGCCACCGCGTTGGCGATCGCCGCCGCTGTCGAGATCGTCGGCGGCTCGCCGAGGCCGACGACGCCGCGCTCGGGCTGATCGACCAGCGTGATGTCGATCTCCGGGATGTCTGACGGGCCGGGCAGCAGGTACCACTCCATGTTCGGGTTCACCATGCGCGCCGTGTTGCGATCGAGGATCCGGTGCTCGTAGAGCGCGAACCCGATGCCCATCGTGATCCCGCCGTAGCACTGGCTCTCGGCGGTGAGCTTGTCGACGATGAGCCCGGTGTCCTGCACGCACACGATCTTCTTCACGCGCGTGACGCCCGTCTCGACGTCCACCTCGACGTCGGCAAACTGCACGCCGCTCGTTCCGACGCTCGACAGCCCTTTTTCCCACTGGCTGTCCACCACGATCGGGGTCGTGCCGAGCAGCGTGCACGCCTCCTTCCACGTGACGCCCGTCGACGGGTCGTCTTTCACGAAAATCCTGCCGTCTTTCGCGGCCAGCGCGAGCGGATCCGCGCCGATCGAGGGCGCAACCTTCGCGACGAGCTGTCCCAGCGCCTGCTCGGCGGCGATGCGGGCAACAGGAGAGACCGATCCGATCGTGACGCTGCCGCCGCTTCCCGGCGCGAACGGATACCGGCTGTCGCCGATCTCCACCTTCACGGCGCCCAGGGGCAGCCCGTACGTCTCGGCCACGATGAGCGCCAGCACCGTCCGCGTGCCGGTGCCGATGTCCTGCGTGCCGATGCGAATCAGCGCGCTGCCGTCGGGATGGATTTCGGCGTGGCCGCGCGTCTGCTGGCTGCCGCCGCCTCCCCACCGGTTCGCCGCGCACCCAAGCCCGCGCTTGATCGGCCCGGGGGCCGGATCCCCGGTCTTGTGCCGGCGGCTCCAGCCAATCCTGGCCGCCGCCATCTGGAAGTACTTCCCCCACATCCGGTTCGGCTCCTCCGGCGGGAGGTTCTTCAGCCTCAACTCCAGCGGGTCCATCCCGAGCTTGTCCGCCAGCTCGTCGATCACGACCTCCGTGATGAAGGAACCCTGTGGATGGCCAGGGGCCCGCATGGCGCGCTGCGGACCGGCGTTGATGTACACGTCGCGATGGCGGCGACGCCGGCTGGTCCAGACGTAGACCGGATACGGCAGCGGGAACCCCGCGCCCTGACCCGCGCCCCCCGTGCCCCAGGTTTCTGCGTCGAACGCCACGAACTTGCCTTGCGCGTCCACGCCGGCGCGGACCTTCGCGTACGCCGATGGGCGGTTGCCCGTGCCAAGCTGTTCCTCCTTGCGGTCGAGCATCAGCTTCACGGGTTTTCCGGCCTGCCGGGCCAGCTTCGATGCGACGACCACCTCGAAGTCGGGCCCCAGCTTGCTCCCGAAGCCGCCGCCCATGTACTCGGTGATGATGCGCACGTTGGTCTGCGGCACGCCGAGCGCGGTGGCAACGCCGTTGGCCGTCGCATGGACCGCCTGCGTCGAGACCCATGCGGTCAGGCGATCGCCTTCCCACTCGGCAACGCAGCCGTGCGTCTCGAGGCAGCTGTGCGTCTGCACCTGGGTGGAGTACGTGCCCTCGACGACATGCGCCGCGGCGGCGAAGCCCGCCGCGAGATCCCCTTCTTCCTCGAGCGATCCCTGCGTCACGTTCCCCTTCGGGAACACGGCGGGGGCTTCGGGGCGCATCGCCTGCTCGACGGTGGCCAGGTGCGGCAACACCTCGTAGTCGACTGTGACCAGCCGTGCGGCGTCATGCGCCTGCTCTTCGGTGTCGGCAGCGATCGCGACCACCTCGTCTCCCTGGTACATCGCCTTGGCCGCATCCGGCTGCGACACGTCGACGAGCGGGAGGACCGCGCGAACGCCTGGGGCCTTCTCGGCCGCCGAGACGTTGACGGCGCGAACCCGCGCATGCGCGTGCGGCGACCGGACGATCCGGGCGTAGAGCATGCCGGGGCGCCGGATGTCGTAGGCGTACGTCGCGCGGCCGCTCGCCTTGGCAGGGCCGTCGAGCCGCCGGGTGCTCTTGCCGAGCAGCGTTGGTGAGGACGGCCAGCTAGCCACGCTTCACCCCCTTCGCGCTGAGCGCGGCCTCCAGCACGCGCGAATAGGTGCCGCAGCGGCAGATGTTGCCGTCGAGCGCCTTGCGGGCTTCTTCCGCGGTGGGGTTCGGGTTCCTCTCGAGGAGCGCGACGGTGGCGGTCACGAACCCGGGCGTGCAGAAGCCGCACATCAGCGCGTCGTGCTCGCAGAAGGCCTGCTGCACCGGATGCAGCACGGTGCCTTCCGACAGCCCCTCGACGGTCCGGATGTTCTTCCCCTGCATCTCGATCGCGAGCGCCGAGCACGCGTAGATGGTGCGGCCGTCCACGATCACCGTGCAGGCGCCGCAGGCGCCCCGATCGCACACGCGCTTCGCACCGGTCATGTTCAGACGGTTGCGCATGGCGTCCAGCAGCGTGACGCGCGGCTCGACCTCGAGCCGATGCGCCTTGCCGTTGATCGTCAAGGTGATGGGTACCGCGCCGGGACCCACCGCAGCCGTCTGCGCGCCGGCTTCGGGTGGCCCGGCCACGCCGGCTGCTATGCCGCCAACGCCGACGGTCTTCAGGAAGTCACGGCGGCTGAATCCGAAATCGTCTTTCGGCGCCATGGAGAGGAAGCCTCCGAGGAAAGAGGCATCAATCTAACATATTCACCGCCGAACGCGCAGAGGACGCGGACCTCCTCATGGCGCGGTGTGAAGGAAGGGAGTCAGTGATTGACCTTGGATCGCAGGCGTGCCCGGCCGAGCGCCGCCTGCTCGCGTGATTCCTGCCGCCAGCCGTCGACGGAAAGGGCGCCGGCGCCGGTGAACAGGAGGCAGATGAGCCCGCCAATCAGCACGAGGTTCATCTCGACTCCGTGCCCCACGCCGGACGCCACCGACCAGTTGAGGAAGAACCCGTTCCTGAGGTGGACCTTGTAGGCCGCAACCGCCATTTCGATGGCAAGCGCCGCGGCGGCCCACCGCGTCAGCAACCCCGGAATCAGCAGCAGGCCACCCCCGAATTCGACAACGCCCACCAGGCCTGCCAGGACGATTGCCGCGTGGGCCGGATCGAGCTTCACGGCGCTGAATGCGGCGAACAGCGGCCGATCGAAACCAAGCGCGGCAAAGTACACGGCGGTGTCACGAAGGCCGCCACCGCCCCACACCCCGAACAGCTTCTGGGCGCCGTGGGCCGCAAAGACGGCAGCCAGCGCAAGCCTCAGGATGGCCGGACCGTACGCAAACAGCCTCATCGTTGTTCTATACTCCCCTCCTTATCGGCTGCTCTGCCGGCAGAAGTGAGGCCCCATGCTGACACGCCGTAATTTCCTCCAAAAAAGCGGCTTGGCCGTTTCGGCGCTTGCCCTCGAGCGGGGTCGGCTCCGGGCGGCCGCCTCGCGCGCCGCGGGAGTCCCGCCGGAAGACCTCGCCGGCGACGAACGCTACTGGCGCGAGATCCAGCAGGCCTTCACGCTCGATCGCACGATTATCAATCTCAATAACGGCGGCTGCTGCCCGAGCCCGCGCGTCGTCCACGAGGCGCTCAAACGATACCTTGACGTGTCGAATCAGGCCCCGGTGTACCACATGTGGCAGATCCTCGAACCCAACATCGAAAGCGTCCGCCGCCGGCTTGCCGCCGAGTTCGGGTGCGACGGGGAGGAACTGGCCATCACGCGAAACGCGAGCGAGGCGCTGCAGATCGCGCAGCTCGGCCTCGATTTGAAGCGCGGCGACGAGATCCTGACGACCAACCAGGATTACGGGCGCATGCTCGACACCTGGGAGCAGCGCGTCCGGCGTGACGGAGTCAAGCTGACGAAAATCTCCTTCCCGGTGCCGCCCCCTTCCGCGGCGGATCTGGTGCAGCGCTTCGAGCGCGCGATCACGCCGCAGACCCGTGTCATTCACTTCTGCCACATCACGAATCTCACCGGCCACATCTTCCCGGTGAAAGCGATCTGCGACATGGCGCGCTCCCGCGGCATCAAGACGATCGTGGACGGCGCGCACGCCTTTGCGCATTTCCCGTTCAAGGCCGCCGACCTCGGCTGCGACTTCTACGGGACGAGCCTGCACAAGTGGCTGCTCGCCCCGATCGGAACAGGGTTCCTGTACGTGCGGCGCGAGCACATTCCGGCTCTCTGGCCGCTCACGCCGGCTGCCGCGTCGCGCAGCGCAGACATCCGGAAGTTCGAGGAAATCGGGACGCACCCTGCCGCCAACCACAACGCGATTGCCGAGGCGTTGACCTTCCACGAGGGGATCGGATCGGACCGCAAGCTGGCGCGACTGCGGTACCTCCGCGACCGCTGGGCGGCGCGGATGCAGGCGCATCCACGAATCAGGATCCACACCGACTTGAAGGAGGGCGCCTCGGGCGCGATCGCGACCGTCCAGGTCGTCGGCATCCCGACGCCGAAAGTCGTCGACTATCTGTGGAGCCGCTGGCGGATCATCGCGACACCGATCGTGCACGCCGAATACGAAGGCGTCCGCGTCACGCCGAACGTCTACACGACGGTGGAGGAGGTCGACACCTTCGCGGCCGCGCTCGAGCAGCTCGCGCAGAAGGGATTGCCGGCGTAGAAGTCTCTCGCCGCGGTCAGAAGTACACCGTCAGCCCGCCCGTCCACATCGAGCCTTCGTGCGACAGCTTGAGCTTTTCCGCGAGGGAAGCGACCACTGGAATGCGAAGGCCGCCTGACGCGGTGTCGGCCGGCTCCGCCGTGACCTGGTCGGCACCGAAGCGGATGAAGGTGTACCGATAGTCCACGTGAACCGCCGCGCGCCGCCCGAGCCGCAGCTCCCCACCGAACCCCGCGTGGTAGCCGAATTTTCGTGTCGTCGTGCTGTCGAGAACCGTGCTCGCGGCATCGAGCGACTCCACGCGTTGGGAGTACCACCCGATGCCGCCCAGCAGGTACGGCGACAGCGACGCCCGCACCGGGTACAGGAGCAGCGTGCCCTGGATGGGGTAATCGCGCGTGCGCTCGTTGAGGCTCTGATTGACGACCGCGCGCCAGTCGAGGGCGAGCTCGAGCGCGGTTCTTGGGGACACGCGCGCGCGAAGCACGCCGCCGGTGTAACGATCGCCGCTGCTGCCGGCCACCGTATCGCCGCGCACGACCGCAAGTCGCGGCCCCAGTCCGATGTCGGCGCTGGCCGGTGAAGGAAGCAGGAACGCCAGTGCGGCGAGTGCGCCGGCCGTCTGGAAACGGTGCATGGAACCTCCGTTCGTAGTTTCGGAGGTTCGGGGCGTGGGCTGTAGAACGGGCTGCCGGAGACAGGAAAGCTGAGCACCCTGCGAAAGTGCTGGCGTTAAGAAGTGCCGCGAGGTCTTCTCCCGGCACCAATGCTCCCCTGTCTCCGGTAGCACGCACGGGGTCGTTGGTGACCCCTCGTCCTTTAGGTGAGCACCTTCACGACGACACGGCGGTTCTGCGCGCGGCCGTCACGAGTGTCGTTCGGCGCGATCGGCTTTTCCTCGCCGTAGGTGATCACGTTCATCTTGTGCAGCGGCACCTGGTGCGTCTCGTAGAGGTACCGCTTGACCGCCTCGGCGCGCTCGAGGCCGATGCGCTTGTTCACTTCGGGAGTCCCGACGTTGTCGGTGTGTCCTTCGATCTCGATGAAGGCGCCCTGCGGGTCGGCCTTTAACTGCTCGACCAGGCGATCCAGCTCCGTGCGCGCCTCGTCCGGCAAATCGCTCTTGGCGAACTTGAAGTTGCCCTGGTCTTCGCTGATGACCACTTCGTAGACCAGCCGCTTCGTGGCGCGCTCGATCTCCTCCGCGCGGAGGCTGACCTTCTCGATGCCCGCCTTGCTCTCGTCAGCGACCTGCGTCACGCGCTGATCGACATCGCCGATCCTCTGCTCGTTCTGCCGGGTCCGCTCCTGCGTCTCCTCGACGCTCTTCGACAGCGTGGAGACCTTGTCGTTGACTTCCCCCACGCGCGTCCGCACGAACTTCTTCGTCGCGCACGCACCGGCGCTCACGCTGACGAGCGCCACCATGACCGTTGCCCATAGTGCCTTCCGCATGTGCTAGTGCCTCCCAAACGGCCCGGACGTCTGCCGGACCTTACGACCTCACCACGTATCCGCTGCGCGCGCGTACCACCGCGCTGCGCTCCTTCACTCGAACTTCGATCGGGTGCCACCCGGGCTCGGTCCCCGATTCGAACGCGATCACGTACTGGTGCCGGAGCTCCGAGACGATCTGCCGCGCCGCGACGCTCGCGTGCGCCGGCACGCTGGCGGTGAGCACGTCGCCCCCCGTCCATTGCGCCAGGTTGGCGAGATCCGCGGCCGATTCCTCGAACTGCGTCTCGACCGCCGTGTCGGCGCCCGGATGATCGAGCGGTGACACGACCGCGAGCACGTAGACCGGCACGTCGATGGCGCTCGCCGCGCGGGAGACTTCCTCGGGCCGCAGTTGGCTGGCCGTGTCGACGCCGTCGGTGAGGACCACAATCGCCTTGCGGCGCGCGCCGCGTTCCGCCATGCGCGCCGCCGCGGCCGCCACCGCATCGAACAACGCCGTCGTCCCAAATGGCTCCGCGCTCTTCAGGCGTGTCTTCACGCCTTCGATGTCGGAGGTGAACGGCTCGGTCGCCGTGAGCCGGGAGTCGAACGCGAAGACCGCGACCTCGTCGCGCCTGGGATCCAGCGTCGCAAGAATGTGCGCCGCGGCGGCGCGCGCCGCCAGCGCCTTCGAGGACACGCTCATGCTCCCGCTTTCATCGAACAGCAGGGCGATGCTCACCGGGGCCTCCACGTCGACGCGGAAGTCGCTGATGGCGCGCGGCGCTCCCTTGTCGAGCACCTGCACGTCGTGCCGCGTCAGGTTGCGCATGAAGCGCCCTTTTCGATCGCGGACCACCGCCGCGACCGTGACCATCTGCACCGAGCTGCGGAAGCGCGGGGCCGCCTGTCCCGCCGGGACGGCGTCCACGGGTCCGGTTGCGCGCGTCGCCTCGGTTGCGCTCGGAGCTGGTCCCGGCGAGATGAGCAGGCACGCGAGCAACGCTGAGGTCGCAGTCCTCACGCAGCACGACACCACCAAGGTCCGCGCCAGCTTTCGATCGGCGAATTTCCTAATGATTTCGCGGATTTCGGTCGGTTTCGCCGGCGGAAACACTCATGGTCGTGTAAAAAGTGCATGATCCAGCTGATTGCCAGCACAAACTTACGCAGCTAACATCTCTTGCTAATGAGTACGCGAACGGCCGCAGCCATCCCTGTGGCAGGCCGGATTGGGGGGTTCGTCTACGCGATCCGCAATATCGTGGCGGAGGCGCGCAAGGTCGAGGCGGCCGGGCGAAAGGTCCGGTACCTCAATATTGGCGACCCGATCCCCTTCGGCTTTCACACTCCTCCACACCTCGTCGAAGCGGTCACGCGGGCGATACGGGACGGTCACAACGGGTATACCCCGTCGCCCGGGATTCCGCCCGCGCGCGAGGCCGTCGCCGCCGAGCTGACCTCGCGCGGCATGCCGGTGGACGCCGGCCGCGTGGTGATCACGTCGGGCACCTCGGAAGGCATCGAGATCGCGCTCCAGGCGCTGGTGGATCCCGGCACCGAGGTCCTCGTGCCGCTGCCGACCTACCCGCTGTACACCGCCGTCCTGGCGAAGATCGGCGCGACGCCCGCGTACTACCGCGTCGACCCGTCGCGCGGCTGGCTGCCCGACCTCGATCACATGCGCACCCTGATCAACCCGGGCACGCGCGCGCTGGTCGTGATCGATCCGAACAATCCGACCGGATCCGTGTATCCGCCCGACGTTCGGCTGCAGCTGATCGCGCTGGCGGAGTCGCACGGCATCCCGATCCTCGCCGACGAGGTGTACGGCGATCTGGCCTACGACGGTCCCGTGCCCGCCCTGGCCAGCCTCGACCGGGATGCGGCGATTATTTCGTTCTCGTCGCTCTCGAAGGCGTACCTCGCGCCTGGCTGGCGCGCCGGCTGGATGGCGGTCGGAGGGAACGCGCGGCTGGACGGTGTGCTCGACGCCATCAAGAAGCTCGCCGACGGCCGTCTCTGCGCGGCCGGTCCCATGCAGCACGCCATCGTCGCCGCGCTCACCGGCGACCGCTCGCACCAGGCGGTGTTTCGCGCGGCGTTGCGCGAGCGCGCGGCGCTCACCACGTCGCGGCTCAACGCGATCCCGGGCATCTCGTGCGTCCCGCCGGCGGCGGCCTTCTACGCGATGCCGCGGGTGGAGCTTCCGCCGGGGCGGACGGACGAAGACTACGTGCTCGGACTGCTTCGCGCGACCGGCGTGCTCTGCGTCTACGGCTCCGGATTCGGGCTGCCCGCTGAGCAGGGATTCATGCGTCTCGTCTTTCTCGCCGCGCCGGAAGAGCTGAGCGGGGTCTACGATGCGATGGCGGCCTTCACGCGTGATTTCCTCGGGCGCTGAGTGAGCGATCAGAAGCAGACGATCCTCTGGACGATCGCGGTGGCGGCCCTCGCCGTCGCGATCCTCTATGCCGCGTTTCTCGTGCGGCATGTCCTGCTGCTCATCTACATCTCGGGGCTGCTCGCGATCGGTTTCTCGCCCGTGGTGCGCCTGATCGAGCGGCAGCGCCGGATTCCCCGCTGGCTTGCCATCCTGCTGCTGTACGTCGTGATCCTCGGCTCGGCGGCGATCGTGATTTCGCTCGTCGCCCCGCCGCTCATCGAGCAGGCGAAGGGACTCTGGGATGCCGCGCCGCGCATGTTCGACCGCGCGCAGGAGTACCTGATCGACAGAGGCCTCCTGCGGGAGCGTCTCACGCTGCGCGAGGCGGTCGAACAGGCGCCCGGCACGAGCGGCGCGGTGGGCACGATCACGGGCGCCGCGCTTGGGATCGTCGGCGGCCTCGCTGGCGTGCTGACGATTCTCATCCTGACGTTCTATCTCCTGCTCGAGGCCGACAGCCTGCGCAATACGTTCCTGCGGCTGTTCCCGAAGCCGCGACGCGCACAGATTGCGAACGCATCGGCCGAGGCGACACGCAAGGTCAGCGCGTGGCTCAACGGCCAGCTGCTGCTGGCCGCCACCATCGGCACGACCGCGGCCATCGGGCTCTGGATCCTGGGCGTGCCGTACTTCTACGTCCTGGCGCTCATCGCCGGCGTCGGCGAGATGATCCCCGTCGTCGGCCCGATCATCGCGGCGGTACCCGGCATCGCCGTGGCCCTGACCATCTCCTACCAGAAGGCGCTCATGGTCGCGCTCTTCTACCTGCTGCAGCAGCAGCTCGAGAACCACGTGCTCGTGCCCAAGATCATGTCGCGGCAGGTCGGCGTGAGCGCCGTCACGGTGATCGTGTCGCTGCTCATCGGCGGGAACCTGCTCGGCGTGCTCGGCGCGATCCTCGCCATCCCCACCGCGGCCATCCTGCAGGTCATCTACCAGGAAACGATCGGCAAGCAGGACTGACGTGCCCGCGCGGGCACGCGTCGATCCTGCCGTGGCCGCACGGCTCTACGCGGGCTGACGCGCGGCGTATACTTGGCCAATCATGGCCATCTCGCAGCGAACCGATCCCCTCGCGTATCTCGGCGAGGAGCTTGATTCACTCAAACAGCAGGGCCTCTATCGGCGCCTTCGCATCCTGGGGGATGAACAGAAAGCGCGCACGACCTTCGACGGCCGATCGGTCGTCAACCTGTCGTCCAACAACTACCTCGGATTGACGACTCACCCTCGGCTGCGCGAGCGGGCGCGCGCGGCGCTCGAGAAATATGGCGCCGGCACCGGCTCGGTGCGCACCATCGCCGGCACGATGGACATCCACATGGAGCTCGAGCGGAAGCTCGCCGAGTTCAAGAAGACGGAAGCGGTCGTCGTGTTCCAGAGTGGCTTCGCCGCCAACGCGGGCACGGTGTCCGCCGTCCTCTCGAAAGACGATTTCATCGTCTCCGACGAATTGAACCACGCGAGCATCATCGACGGGGCCCGGCTGAGCCGCGCCACGATCAAGGTCTTCGCGCATCGCGACGTCGCGGCCGCGCGCAAGATCCTCCAGGATCTGCCCGCCGGCCCGCGCAGGCTCCTCATCACCGACGGCGTGTTCAGCATGGACGGGGACGTCGGGCCGCTGCCGGATCTCTGCGCGGCCGCCGAGGAGCACGGCGCGATCATGATGGTCGACGACGCGCACGCGAGCGGCGTGTTCGGACAGAACGGACGGGGCACGATCGATCACTTCAACTGCCACGGCCGCGTGCACGTGCAGGTCGGGACGCTCTCGAAGGCAGTCGGCGCGCTTGGCGGCTACGTGGCCGGCAGCCGCAACCTCGTCGAGTTCCTGCATCACCGCGCACGGCCGTTCCTGTTCTCGACGTCTCACCCTCCCTCGGTCGCCGCCTCGTGCATCGCCGCCATCGACGTGCTTCTCGAAGAACCGCAGATCATCGACCGGCTCTGGGAGAATACGCGCTTCTTCAAGGCCGGTCTCCAGAAGCTCGGGTTCAACACCGGCATCAGCGAGAGCCCGATTACGCCGGTGATCGCCGGCGAGGGCGCGCTGGCGATGAGGCTCTCCGACCGGTTGTTCGAGGAAGGCGTCTTCGCGCAGGGCATCGCGTTCCCGACCGTCGCGCGAGACAAGGCGCGCGTCCGGACGATCGTCACCGCGACGCACACCCGCGAGGAGCTGCAGTTCGCGCTCGACGTGTTCGCGAAGGTCGGGAGGGAGCTGGGGATAATTTAGAAAGGCAAAAGGTAAAACCAAGAAAAACTACGTTCATGCGAAAGCTCACCGCCCGTGCCCGCAAGTTCTTCGGCGACTACGCCGGAGATCTGTCCGCCGACGACGTTCAACGGCTGCTGACCAGGGACACGGCGGAGGCGTACCGCTTCTTCGCGCGGGGGATCGATCGCGATGCCATGCGGCAACTGCCGGCGTTCAAGCGCTGGGCGGTGCACGCGCGGCTGCTCTTCCTCGCCTTCACCATGCGGCTCTCGCCGCCGCGCCGCGTGCTCTACGCGGCGGCGCTCGTCGCGGCGGTGTTCGGCCTGTTCAGCCTGTTTCGCGGATTCGGGCCGCGCACGGTCCCGGTTGCCGGCGTCCCCATCTTCGACGTCCGGCTTCCCGCACCCACGTGGGTGCCGGGAACGCTGTGGCTCGTCAGCAGCCTGATTCTCCTGAACCTGCTGATCCTCCTCGAGGTCGCGGATCGACTTTCCCTCAAAGGGGACCTCGAGGTGGCGCGCGACATCCAGCTGGCCATGCTGCCCGCGGGCACATGGAGCGCGACGGGGGTCGCCGCGTGCGGGCTGACGCGGCCGGCGAACACCGTGGGCGGTGATTTTTACGACATCCTGCCGCTGCCCGACGGGCGTCTCGCCATCGCGGTCGGAGATGTCGCGGGCAAGGGCAGTCCAGCGGCACTGCTGATGGCGTTGCTTCTCGCGATTCTCCGCACGCTCGTGGACGAAGCGCTCGAGCCCGGCGACCTGGTGCAGCGCCTGAACGCGCAGGTGGCGCGGCATGCGCCCCCGTCGCGCTTCATCACGCTGTTCTTTGGGATCTACGATCCGGCGAGCGGCCACCTCACCTACGTGAACGCCGGCCACATGCCGCCGCTGCTCCGCCGCGCCGCGACGGGAGAATCGCTGCGTCTGCCGGCGACGGGCGTCGCGCTCGGGATGTTCGAACAGTCCACCTACGTCACCGAGCGCGCGACGCTCGACGCCGAGGATCTGCTCGTCCTGTATTCGGACGGCATCACCGAGGCCGAGAACCCCGACGGCGACCCCTTCGAAGACGCGGGACTCGAGCGCGCGCTGAACAACCTCTCCGCCGGGGATCTGGCCGCCGCCGGCCGCTTCATCTTCTCAGCGGTCGAGCGCCACGCGCAGGACACGCGATTCGCGGATGACCTGACCGTCCTGCTGCTGAAACGATCGATACAATCGGCGCCCGCCGGCGTCTAATACGGTGAGTGGTGTCCTCCCTGCTGCGCGCGCGCATCGCAGTGCTGGCGTTCATTGCCGCCGCGGCGCCGTTTGCCCCTGCCGCGGCGCAGACCGCCCCTGCGACCGACGGGATCGCGACCGTCCTGCAGCAGATAGAGAAAGCCCTGCTGGGCGGGAGCCTCGACGGCTACCTCGCGCTCGTGGCGCCCGGGGCGAACAGCGAAGCGGCTGAAGCCTTTGCAAAGCCCCTGTTCGCCGGGGGCATGACCAAGGTCACGATTCGCGAACGCGACCGCCAGCCGCTGGTCGGTGCGGTGGCGGGCGAAGGGCACCGGCTGCTGGTCGAGGCGCTCTTCGAACGCGGCCGCTCGGGGCGGATCGTCACCTGGCGGCTCGACGTGCGGCGCTCGCGCGAGGACGAGCAGCGCTGGTTCATCTCCGGGCAGGAGCAGATCTCGTCGCTCGACGGCCTCTCCCAGCTGCAGCTCGAGACCGCGCGGCCGTTCGCCGCACGCGATCTGACGATTACCTCGATCGATTTCTCGCTCACCCTCCCGAAAGGGCGTGTGTACGTCGCCGAAACCGCGGCGGGAGTGACGGCGCTCGTCCTCGTGGGCAACGGCACGATGCGGTTCTCGCCCGGGCCGGCTGCCGAGCGCCGCCAGGTGCGGATCTTCGCGGGCAGCGAGACGCTCGAGGCGTCGTTCGACACCGCTCTTGTCCGCCTGAACCCGGCTGAGTACGCCGAACGCGTCTCCTCCGGCGCGCTGACCGCCACCGAGGGCACTGAAAAGGACGCGCGCGGCGCTCGGGCCTTCTTCGACTCGCAGATCGGGCAGAGCTTCGCGATCGCCACCGACCTGTCACCGGGCAGCAACTGGTCGCTCACGCCGGGCTATGGGGACTTTCTCGCCGAAGTCCGCACGAAGAAGCACGGGACGCTGACCGTCGCTCGCTCGTCGAGCGAAGCGGAGGACGTGACGCTGTTCGATCGGCGCCGGCGCCGCAACATCGCCCTGTATCCGTCTCCCCAGAAGCTCGAATCACGCGGGCGGTTCTACGACGAAGACGACCTGGCCGACTACGACATTCAGAGCTACGACGTCGCGACGACGTTCAACCCCGATCGCGAGTGGGTCGAGGGACGGACGACGATCGCGCTCAAAGTGCGGGCCCCGTCGATCGGCACCCTCACCCTGAAGCTGGCTGAATCGCTCGCGGTCCAGTCCATCGGCTCGCCACAATTGGGCCGGCTCCTCTTTTTCCGCGTCGTCGGCCAGAACAGCATCATCGTCAGCCTGCCGTCAATGGCGTTCAAGGACCAGCAGTTGTCGCTGACGGTGACCTACGCCGGCCGTCTCGGGCCGCAGGTCCTGGACCGCGAGGCGATCGCGGTCGCGCCGGACCAGACGCAGGAATTCGTGTCCGATTTCCCGCTGGCGCAGCCCGAGCGTCGCTACATCTACAGCAACCGCGCGCACTGGTATCCGCAGGCGCCGGTCACCGACTACGCGACGGCAATGCTGCGCGTCACCGTCCCGGAGGATCTCGCGTGCGTCGGCAGCGGCGAGCTGACGGAGACGCGCACCGTGAGCACGCCGATCGAGCGCGGCGACACGCGCTGGCGCCAGTACACCTTTCACGCGCGGCGGCCGCTCCGCTATCTGGCGTGCGTCATCAGCCGCTTCGTCGGACCGCACGTGTTGAACGTCAGGATGACGACGCCGTCGGCCGAATCGGCGGCGACGAGCGTGCGCAGCGGCAGCCAGGCCGGGGCTGCAGATACCTTCGTCCGCCTCGCTGTCACGTCCAATCCCCGCCAGGAGTCGCGCGGCAGGACGTTCCAGGAACGCGCGGCCGCGATGTTCCAGTTTTACTCGGGCGTCGCGGGGGACACGCCGTACCCCGCCTTTACGCTCGCGGTGACCGAGAGCGAGGTGCCCGGCGGCCACAGCCCGGCCTACTTCGCGATCCTCAACCAGCCGCCGGTGCAGAGCAGCCTGACGTGGCGCAACGATCCCGTCAACTTCGAGAGTTTTCCGTCGTTCTTCCTCGCGCACGAGATCGCGCACCAGTGGTGGGGCCAGGCGGTGGGCTGGCAGAACTACCACGAGCAGTGGATCAGCGAGGGCTTCGCGCAGTACTTCGCCGCGCTGTATTGCAGGGAGGAACGCGGGGCCGACGCGTTCATGAGCGTGCTGCGGCAGATGCGCCGTTGGGCCGTCACTTACAGCAACCAGGGACCGATTTCCCTCGGGTATCGCCTCGGCCACATCCGCGGCGACAGCCGCGCCTTCCGCGCGGTCCTCTACAACAAGTCGGCGGTCGTGCTCGACATGTTGCGGCGGCTCGTCGGCGACACCGCCTTCTTCCGCGGGCTGCGGCGCCTCTACTTCGAATCCCGCTTCCGCAAGGCGGGAACCGACGACGTGAGGAAGGCGTTCGAGGCGGAGTCGGGTGAGACGTTGGATCGGTTTTTCGACGGGTGGATTTTCAGCTCGGACCTGCCAACGGTGCGCGTCGATCACCAGATCGTGGGCGGGGGCAGCGGGGGGCCCGTCGTGCGCCTCGTCTTCCAGCAGGAGCAACCCGAGCTGTTCGACGTGGTGTTTCCTCTGGCCGTCCGCTACGTCTCGGGCGCGTCGGATACCCACGAGATCCGCGTCCGCGAGCGTCGTACCGAGGTCACGCTGCCGCTCAAAGGGCAGCTCCGGCGCGTCGACCCCGACCCGGATAGGATCACGCTCGCGCAGTTCAAGTAACGAAAGGTTCAAGACGGGGGGTTCAAGACGAGGGGTTCAAGACGACAGGTTCTGCCGGAAGGTTCTGATACAGAAAGCGTGATGCCGATCGCGCCGAAGGCGATCATCGAAAGGAGGAACGTCAGGCACCCCACTACGATGATAGCTAGCGGGCGAAACGGACCAAGCGAAATAGCCACCTCCACCCTCCCACTAACATGGTGGTTGAGGCCCGCAGTTCGAGGCCGCATCGCACGAATCCTGCGCGCCGAACTGATAGACGATCGCGGTGCCCCCGGTCATACTCGCACCGAGTAACACACATCCAAAGAACACGCCGGCGGCGACGTACGGCCCAGTGGCCCCTGCTCTGGTGGCATTCAGGGCGCAATATCTTACGGATCCTAGTCCGCCGCCCACCGCCGCCCACATCGACGCGTTGAGCCGGGCCTTGACGCATGCTCGCATACAAGCGCGCCACGCCGCGCGGTCCGCCTGACAATCGAGTCCCGCGACAAAGAGCGCCTTGAGCAAGCGAGGCATATGCACTTGCTGAGCTGTCCCCGATGTCTGGTGGACTTTGGTAACACCCACTCTTAGAACACTATTTTTGAACCTTCCGTTTTGAACCTTCCGTTTTGAACCTTCCGTTCAGAACCGACCGTTTTGAACCCACCGTTTAGAACCTTCCGTTTTGAACCTTCGCCTTCCGTCTTTGATAAGATTTCAAGGTTATGGAAACCGTCACGCTCACGATTGATGGCCGGCAGATCACGGTGGAAAAGGGCCGGACCGTCCTCCAGGCCGCGATCGAGCACGGCATCAAGGTGCCCTACTACTGCTATCACCCCGGCCTCGGCGTCGACGGGTCCTGCCGCGTCTGCATCGTCAAGGTGGAGAAGATGCCGAAGCTGCAGACGTCGTGCTCGACGGTATGCACTGACGGCATGGTGGTTTACACCGATACGCCTGAGGTCGTGGAAGCGCGGGCGAGCGTGTTCGAGTTCCTGCTCATCAACCATCCTCTTGATTGCCCGGTGTGCGACAAGGGGGGCGAGTGCCCGCTCCAGGACTTCTCGTATACGTTCGGCCCCAACCGCAGCCGGATGGAGTTCCCGCGGCGCGTCTTCGACGGCGAGGGGGTTCGCGCCGACGTGGACTTCGGCCCCACGCTGATGCTGAACCGCAACCGCTGCATTCTCTGCACGCGGTGCGTGCGCTACATGCGCGAGATCGATGGCGACGCCCAAATCGGCATCATCGATCGCGGGAACGGCAGCGAGATAGCCACCTTCCAGGAGCAGGGGGTGCACTCGCTCACCTCCGGGAATCTGATGGATGTCTGTCCGGTAGGCGCGATTACCACGCGCGATTACCGGTTCAAGTCGCGGCCGTGGGACAACCCGCACGCCGTCGACACGATCTGCACGCTGTGCGAGAAGGGCTGCAACACGACGGCCTGGATCAAGGCGAAGCCGGAGTGGGCCAAGGGGGCGCGCCTGATCCGGATGACGCCGCGCTTCAACCCTGATGTGAACAGCTATTGGATGTGCGACATCGGCCGGTTCAACTTCCACTGGGTAGAAGGGGAGCAGCGCGTCCGCAGGCCGTTCGTGCGCGGCGCCGCGAACTCGTTCGAGCCGATGGCCTGGCACGACGCGCTCGCGAAGCTGCGCGAGCGGGCCGACGCGTCCGGCGGCAGGCTCGGGTTCCTCGTCTCGGCCCACGCCGCTCTCGAGGAAATGTTCCTCGTGAAGCAGCTCGCCTCCGCCCTCGGCGGCGCGCCGATCGCCGTGTCGTGGACGTCGAGCCGGAAGCAGCAGCCGGCGAACACCCGGTTCCCCGTCCCCCCCGTCGATGCGCCGAACGTGAACGGCGCACGCGACCTCGGGCTTGTCGCCGCCGGTGCCGCGCAGCCGGATGCCGGCGCGTTGCGCGCCGCGGTCGAAAGCGGCGCCGTGAAGGCGGTGTACGTGCTCGACCCGGGGCCTGAGCACAGCATCGGCGACGTGCACTGGCTCATCGACGCGCGCCGCTCAGGCCGGTTGCCGCTCCTGGTTGTGCAGGGTGTGTCGATGACGCCGCTGGCCGAGGCGGCGGACTTCATCCTGCCAGGCGCGGCCTACGTCGAGAAGGATGCCGTCTACACCAACGGCCAGGGACGCGTGCAGGCGGCCTCACAGGTGCTGCTCCCGTCGGGCGACGCGACGGAAGACTGGCAGATCCTGGTGAACGTCGCGGTGTCGCTTGGCGTGTCCACAATCACCTACACGGACGCGGCGCACGTGCGCGGCGCGGCCGCTTCCGCCCTGTCGTCGAATCCGGCATATGCCGCCATGGCGACGCTCGAATTCACGCGTCCCGTCCCGGCGCGGACGTGGCTCCAGGCGTCCAACCCGTCGGAACGGTGGAAGTGGGATTTCATGTTCCAGGACCTGCTCCCGGTGAAATTCGCCGGCGAGCCGGAAAAGACGTCCCGTCCGGACCTCATCCTCCTGAGACGCGTCGAATAGTACATGTCTGAAGTGTCATACCTCGCCGCGTTCGTGGGGGGCTTCCTGTCGTTCATTTCCCCCTGCGTGCTGCCCTTGATCCCGGGCTACCTGTCGTTCGTGTCCGGGCTGTCGATGGAGGAGTTCCGCGGCGGAACGGCGAGCTCCAGCTCGCGCTGGCAGCTGCTCTCATCCTCGCTGGCGTTTGTGGCGGGCTTCTCGCTCGTGTTCATTGCGCTCGGCGCGTCGGCCAGCGTCGTCGGCGAGTTCCTCATGAGCCGCTTGCCGCTTCTGGGCAAGATTGCCGGCGTGCTGATCATCGTCTTCGGGCTGCACACGATGGGCGTGTTCCGGCTGCCCTTTCTCGACGCCGAGAAGCGCGTGCATGCGCAGCGGAAGCCCGCGGGACTGCTGGGCGCGATGGTGGTGGGGATCGCGTTTGCCTTTGGATGGACGCCGTGCATCGGCCCGATCCTCGGCGGCATCCTCGTGATGGCGGGACGCCAGGAAACGATCGGCGATGGTGTCAAGCTGCTCTCGGTCTACTCGGCGGGCCTGGGCATCCCGTTCCTGCTGACCGCGCTCGCGATGAATCGCTTCTTCCACGCGAGCGCGCGCATCCGGAGGCACTATCACGCCGTCGAAGTCGCCTCGGGTGTGCTCCTCATCGCGATCGGCGTCCTGATCTTCACGAATCAATTCACGATCATCGCGCGGTATCTCGAGCCGTACCTGCCGACGTACTGACAGGGCTGCGCAGCGTGAGGGCACGCGGTAAAACGCGCACGACCGCTTCGCGTGCGGGCTCTACGATTTCCCCGTCCACGTGCATCTCCATGGGATGGTCGCTGGTGACGCGTGCGTGTTCCACGGTCCGCGTCAGAACGCCCGGCGCGCGGTGAGCCGTCCGCCGGAACAGGTGGTGCAGCCGCACGAAGTTTGCCGCGGCCGGCCACGGTTTCACGACCACCATCTCCAGCTTCCCATCGTCCACGCAGGCAAGCGGCGCGATCACGGCGTTGTTCCCGTACTGGCAGCCGTTGGCGAACGCGACGATCAGGGCCTCCGTGTCGCAGCGCTCGCCGCCGGCGTCGATCGTGTAGCGCGCGGCGCGGTATCGCCAGACCGATCGCAGGCCGATCATGAGGTACGGCAGGCCGCCGCGCCTGCCCTTGGGCAGCCGCTGGAACTGGTGGGCGACATGGCCGTCAAAGCCAATGCCCGCGATGTTGACGAAGAGACGGCCGTTCATCTCACCGGCGTCCACCCGCCGGTCGCTGCCGTGGAGCGCCCCCTCGAGCGCCGCCGCGGGATCGACGGCGAACCGCAGCTCCGTCGCCAGCCCGTTCCCCGAGCCGGACGGGACGATGGCCAGCGGCACGCCCGAGTGAGCAAGGGCACACGCAGCCTCGTTCACCGTGCCGTCTCCGCCCCACACGATCACGACGGGCGCGCCGGCGCGCTTGAACGCTTCGGCCAGCTCGCGGGCGTGCCCTGCGCGGGAGGTGACGGCGATCTCGATCGCACGGCCGGCGCGCCCGGCCACCTCGCGCGCCAACGCCGCCCGCCGTTCGGCCGCGTGCGTGTCGGCGCCCGCTCCGGATATGGGATTGATGATCAGGGCTGCTGCTTTCACGCGGTGCTATAGTAACGTCCCGGAGGCGCGATCATGAGCAGACGCGGAGCGCGGCTGACCGTAGCCGTTCTCTTCGCCCTCTCGGTCGGGGCGGCGGCCTGGCAGTACCTGCGCGCGGAACGCGCGCTCGCATCCCATCACAACGAGTTGGCGGCCTTCGAGCGTGATGCCCGTGCGGCCGGCGTGTCGATCGCCGACACCCGCGCCGCGCAGCAGGCGTACGTGGCGATCGGGCAGGGCACCGACTACTGGACGACGCGCGTCTCGGCGTCTCTCGACTCGCTGAGGGTACGGCTCACCGCACTGCGCCAGCAGGCGCAGTCGCCCGAAGCCGGCGCCCGAATCGATGCCGCCCTCGTCGCGCTCGACGATTTCGCGCGGATGGATCGCCGCGCGCGTGATTATGCCGTGTCGGGACAGCGCCTCCTTGCATCGGACGTGATCTTCGCCGATGGCTTCGAAATGAGCCAGGCGGTGGCGGCCGAGCTCGACGCGGCCCGGGCTTCGGAACTGCCGCACCGCGCGCGGCTCGCCGGCGCCATCGAATCGCGGAAGCGACTGCTGGCCGCGGGCACCTCCGGCCTGGGGATCTTCTTCATGCTGATCCTCGCGTTTGCGGCCGGTACCCGGCCGGTGAAAGGGGACTTCGCCCAGGACGTCGCGTCGGAACCGGCTGGCGACCTGTCCGGATTGACCCTGACGCTGGACGCGCCGAGAGCGCCGTTTCCGGCCGTCGACCTCCCGGCGGCTGCGGCGCTGTGCGCCGACCTGGCGCGGGTGACGGACCCGCGCGAGATCCACGTCCTGCTCGACCGCGCCGCGCGAATTCTCGACGCGTCCGGCATCATTCTGTGGATTGCGGACCCGGACGGCCGGGAGCTGATCCCGACCGCGGCGCACGGCTACACCGGGGCCGCGCTGGCGCGGATGGGAACGATCCCAGGCGACGCGGACAACGCCACCGCAGCAGCCTATCGCGAGGGCAAGGTGCACACGGTGAAGGGGGACGTGCTGACGAGCGGCGCGATCGTCGCGCCGCTCGTGACCCCCGGAGGGTGCGCGGGAGTGATGGCCGCCGAGGTCCGGCACGAGCGCGAGCAATCCGAGGATGTCCGGGCGGTGGCCGCCATCATGGCGGCGCAGCTCGCGATGCTCGTTGGCGCCGCGCCCGCTGCGGCGCCCCGCGCCAAAGCCAACTAGTACGGGGTCACGGTGCCCGGCCGGCGCGCTGCCGGCCGCGGATCCAGCTTGACCTTCAGCGTCATCGGCTTCCGATCGCGCACGATCTCGACCGCGAACTCCCTGCCGTCATCGATCCGCCGGATCTCACGGCGCACATCGCCCGTGCTCTCAACCGTCTCGTCCGCGATCTTCGTGATGACGTCGCCAGCCTTGAGGCCCCCTCGTGCCGCCGGCGAGCCGTCTGCGACGTTGGTGACCAGCGCCCCGCGCTTCACGCCGAAGTAGCTGGCGAACTGATCTTCCAGGTCCTCGAGCTGCACGCCAAGACGCGCCTGGCGCGACGTGTAGACCTCGATTTCAGGCAGTGCCAGGTGCCGTTCGAGGTTGCGCATCTCGGGCATCTCGGGCATCGTGAATCGCTCGAGCGGCATGACCCGGCCGAACGCCCGCGCTTCCGGCGTCACGTCGACCGTCGTGCGCTGGCCGCTCCGCTGCAGGACCATCTTGACCGGCTTCCCTTGGGGCGTTTCATCCACGAGCCGCGCGAACTGCCGCGCGCTCCGCACACGCTCGCCGTCGAATTCGATGATGACGTCCTTTTCCCTGACACCGGCTTTCCCCGCGGGACTGTTCGACCGGACCTCGTCCACGACGACGCCGCCGGTTGACTCCGCGTCAGACACCGTGATCCCGATCTGCCCGCCGAACCACCCGGCGAAACGTGCGCGATCGCCACGCGGCGATGGCCGGCGATCCTGCCCGTAGAGGCCGGGCGCAACCGCCGCGAGCGCCGCCACAACGGCGACGGCCGCGACGAGGCGGGCCGCTACCCTCCACCTGTGCATGAGTTCTGACCTCCATGGGATCAGACGCGCCCGATCTCCAAAAGGTTGTTCCAGGCTCGCGCTGGCGCGCCGGGAAACGTTCGCTCCGGAGGTCAGCGGCGTCCCCGGCGCAGGACGCACGAGGCGTCGGCCCTGCTGAAATCCTCGGAAAAACAGAGGCACAGCTTTTGATGAGGAGGCCAGCAGTCGCGACGGGTCAACGGGGTGCGTAACCTCAGGCAGGCGCTGGCATCGCCGCATCCCGTCTTAACTCACCGGGCGTTGGCGATCCGTCGCGGCATTTCTTCTCCTCGCGGGGCGGCAGGCTTGTAACTTTTGGGTGGCCTGCTTTAGCGGCTCTGCCTTCGCGCAAGGCTTGCGGCGGACGCGGGGCGGCAGGCTTGCAACTTTTGGGTGGCCTGCTTTAGCGGCTCTGCCTTCGCGCAAGGCTTGCGGCGGACGCGGGGCGGCAGGCTTGGCCTTGAACGTACTCGGGTGGTTTGCTGTGAGAATCCTGAAACTCGTCCTCGCCGCCATTCTCGCCATTTCGTTCGGCGGCTGCGCGCTGCGAACGCCGAGAATCGGGGAGCTCCGCGCGAATCCCGGCCGCTATTACAACAAGACCGTCAGCGTGGAGGGTGTGGTCACCAGCTCATGGGGCGTACCGCTGCTGCCCTACCGGCTTTACAAGGTCGACGACGGTTCAGGCGAGCTGACGGTGGTCGCGCAGGGGGGTCGCATCCCGACCAAAGGCGCTCGAGTCCGCGTCAAGGGGCGGGTCAATGAGCTCGCCACTTTCGGCGGTACCGCCGTCGGGCTGCATCTGCAACAGCACAAGCTCGATATCAAGCGCGGGTACGGCTACTAGCCTGCGCGCCGTATCAACCGCAGAATCTTCTACCTAGGCGGCGACGCGGATGGCAACGGCCGTCATGTCGTCGTTCTGGGGCGCCTCCCCGCGGAAGTCGCGGGTCGCGCCCATGATCGCATCGACCATCTGGCGCGCGGTGGCGTCGCGGTATTTGTCGATGACCTGGAGCAGCCGGCGGGCGCCGAATTCACACCCATTCACGTCGAACGCCTCGAAGATGCCGTCAGAGCAGAACACGTAGGTGTCGCCCGCCTTGAGCGGCAGCGTCAGCTCGTCGTACGTGCTCCCGACAAACGACCCGAGTGGCACGCCGGGAAGCTCGATCTGCGCGCACGTCGTGGCGGTGCAGCGCACGGGGTACGGCAGGCCGGAGTTGGCGATGGTCACCACCCGGCGTTTCAGGTCGATGTTCGTGTAACACAGCGTGCAGTAGTACTCCTCGAGCTGTCGCTGGTTCAGGATCGTGTTGATCGACGAGAGCACGCCGGCCGGCGACGATCGCTCCGGCAGGTACTTGCGCCTGAACGTACGGCTCCGCACGAGCTCCGCCGCGAACACGCTGTAGAGGGCCGCCGGCACTCCCTTCCCCGACACGTCCCCCACGGCGACCACCAGCGTGTTCGAGTCGGGCATGAGGAAGTCGTGGAAATCACCACCCAGCTCGCGCGCGGGCTCGAAGGCGGCTGCCACGTCAATCGACTTCAGTTTCTTCGGCAGCTCCGTCGGCAGGAGTGCGGTCTGGACGCGCTGCGCAAAGCGCAGCTCCTTTTCCATCCGCGCCTCGTTTTCGCGGAGCTCCTGGTACAGCCGTGCATTGTCGATCGCCACCGCCGCCTGGCTGGCAAGCAGCGTCAGAATCTCGATATCGCGCTTCCTGAACGCGTCCAGCTCGGGGCTCTCCAGGTCGAACACGCCGATGCACCGGTCCTTCAGCAGCAGCGGGATCGCCAGCTCGGAGCGGACGTCCGGGACGACCGGGAGGTATCGCGGGTCCGCGGAGACGTCGGGGACCAGCACCGGCTCCTTGTGCAGCGCCGCGTATCCCGTGATGCCCTCGCCGAGCTTCACGTTGGGAATCTGCACCTTCTCGCCGTACTGCACGGCGAGCTTCATCTCCAGGATCCCGCGTGGCTCGTCGAGCAGCAAGATGCCGAACGTCCGGTAGTCGATCACCCGCCTGGCCAGCTGCGCGATTCGCGCCAGCAGCTCGTCCACCTCGAGCACTGCCGCGACTTCCCTGCCGATCTCGGCCAGCGTCTCGAAGGCCTCCGCATCCGCGCGCTCGCGCACGAACAGGCGCGCGTTGGCCAGGGCCACGGCGACGTGCGCGGCGAACTGCCTCACGATCGGGACGTCCTCTTCGGAAAACTGCCCCGGCTGTGAGCTGAGGAGGTTCAGCGCGCCGATCGCCCGCGCCTGGTGGATCAGCGGCATCACCAGCTCGGAGCGGATGCCGGGAACGACTTCGACGTACCGGGGATCCGACAGCACGTCGTTGACGAGGATCGGCTGCTGTTCCGCCACCGCGGCGCCGACGATCCCCTGGCCGATCTTCAGCGTGAAAGGTCGGTCACCCTTGGGATATCCGACGCCGCCTGTTTCCCGCAGCTCGCCACGTTTCCCGTCCAGCAGGTAGACGGTGAAGGCATCGAAGCGAATGAGACGGGAGATCAACTGCGGGAGTTGCTGGATCAGCTCGTCGAAGTCGAGCACGGACGTCACCTGGCGTCCGAGGTCGAAGAGCGTGCTGATTAACTGCTGATCGCTGGCGCGAACGGTCATCAAAAAGATGAATTATACTCAGGATTTGGCCATGGACCTGACGCTGCCCCTGGACTACTCCGCGATCGAGCGCATCCTGCCCCATCGCTATCCCTTCCTGCTCGTCGATCGCATCATCGAGCTCGAACCCGACAAGCGCATCGTCGGCATCAAGAGCGTCTCGATGAACGAACGGTACCTGTCGCACGTGGGGCCGGGCCGTCCCGTGCTGCCGCCGACCATTCTCACCGAGGCGGTGGCGCAGGTCGGCGCGATCATGATCCTGGCGAAGCCGGAAAATCGCGAGAAGCTCGCGCTCTTCATGGGGATTCAGCGGGTGCGCTACCGGCGCCCCGTGCATCCGGGGGACGTTGTCGTCATCGAGGCGACCGTCCGGCGCCTGCGCAGCCGGATGGGCGTGCTTCGCGGGGTGGCGCGCGTGAACGGGAAGGTTGCGGTGGAAGGCACCATGACCTTCGCGCTCGGCCCGCGCGCCTGACTACCGCATCACCATCAGCACCATTCCCACCTTCACCGCCCGCGAGGCCCATGCGGCCCATTTCGCGTCGGGCGAGAAATACCGGTACGCGTCGAGAGCGGCGGGGGCAAGCACCAGGACTCCCGCCCACCGTTCGTCCATGCCTCGCGGGCCGAAGCTCGCCGCCAGGCCTCGCGTGTCGCGTTCAGCGGGGCCGGTCCGCGTCAGCGCAGCGCCTCCGTACGCCACCGACGCCAGCACGTTGAATGCTAGGAGGCCTTTGGCAAACGGCGCACGCGCGCGCCGGATATTGGGGCGCGTGGTGAGGAGCCACTCGCTCGTCGCGTGCTGCGCCCAGAATCCTGCGGAGGAAATCGTGAACTCGCGGCGCCGCGACACCGGGTGGTGCGTCACGGCGAAGAACGGAATCCCCAGATAGTCCACGCGCTTCACACCGGGGCGCGCGCCGAACGCCAGGTCGAACGCCACGTGCGCTCCCTCGTGCAGACCCAGTCCGGTCGCTCCACCGCCGAGAAACGTCAACGTGCGTACGACTGGATGGCCTTCCGAGTTCCCACTTGCCCGCTGAGCTTGTTGCGCCGAAGCGCGACCACCGAGCGCGATAACGCCTGCGGCGACTGCAACTAGCGCGCGAATGGTTGCGCGTCGCGCTCCCGTGGCACTCCCGTTGCACTTCGGCTGAGGCGAGAGGAGCGAAACCATGCTCGAAACGATTGCGATCATCCTCATCGTGCTCTGGTTGCTGGGGATGGTCAGTGGCTACACCCTGGGGAACTTCATCTGGGTTCTCCTGGTGATCGCCGTGATCCTGTTCCTCGTGCGCCTGATCAGCGGCCGGACGGTTTGAAGAGCACACGCCTGAGGCGGGGGTGATAGCCGGTGAAATCCCCCTCGCCTTCGTCCTCGGCGACGTGCCGGCGCACCTGGTGAATCTTGGCGTCCAGGTCGTCGACCGCCGCCAGGATGAAGGCCTCGACGGTCATCGGCTCGACGGGTGAGCCGAATTCCTTCGAACCGTGGTGCGACAGCACCAGGTGTGAAATCTGGACGATGAGTGCCTCGGGGAAGCCCTCGATCCGAGACGCTTCATCGCGGACGATCTGCGCGCCGAGCGTGATGTGCCCCAGGAGGTTCCCCGCGGTGGAGTACTGCGCCACGCACTCGTAGTCGAGCTCCTCCAGCTTGCCGATGTCGTGCAGCAACGCGCCGGCGAGCACGAGATCCGCATCGGCGCCGTAGGCCCGCGCGAGCGGCACGGCGACCTCCGCCATCTTCAACACGTGCTCGAGCAGCCCGCCGCGATAGGCGTGGTGCACCATCTGCGCCGCCGGCCATACGCGCAGCCGTTCGCCGTACTTCGCCAGGACCCGTGAGAGCAGCTCGCGCACCCATGGGTTCCGGGCTTCCCGCGCGACAAGCGCCTCGAGCTCCCCCCACATCTCCTCGATCGGGCGCGGCGCGCAGGGGATGCAGTCCTCTTCGCGGAAACCATCGCTGCGGTCGCGCTCCTGCACGCGACGGATCTTGTCCAGAACGAGCTCGAGCCGCTGGTTGTACACGCTCCCCCGCCCCAGGACCTTGACGAACTCGCCGGCATCGAACTCCCCGCGCAGGACGTCAACATCCTGGAAGACTTTCGCGGTGATCTGCCCGGAGTTGTCCTGCAAGACGACCGAGAGAAAGTCTCCGCTCCGCCCCGAGCGCAGCTCCTTGCGGGCACACAGGTAGAAGCCCCAGCCCGCCGATCCGGCGCCGAGGTCCATGATTCGTGGAAGCCTGTTCATCGTGACCGGTTCATTCTAGCGGTTTCCGGAACCCGTTCCTCGAGCGCGGGCGTGCGGACGAACGCCACGCCTGCCAGGACGATTGCGGCCGCCGCTCCCGCGCGGGCGCTGAACGGCTCTCCCAGGAGAAGCATGCCGAGCGCCACGGCGATGATCGGGTTGATGTAGGCGTATAGCGAAACCAGTGCCATGGGCAGGTGCTTCAGGGCGTATGCGTAGGCCGCGAAGCCGCCGATCGCCCCGACGGTTGCCAGGTAGAAAAATGCCGTCACGCTTCGCGCGGAAAACCGCAGATCCTTCCATTCGCCCAGCGCCGTACCCACGGCAAGCAGCATCACGCCCGCAAGCAGCATCTGCAGCGCCGTCGTCGTGAAGACATCCTGATCCTGGGTGTGGCGCTTCGACCAGGACGATCCCCACGCCCAGCCGGCGCACGCGATCTGCAGCGCGACGATCCCCGCCACGAATCCGCTCGCCGTTGCGCCGCCACCACCGAGCTCCGGCCAGACGAGCAGCACGATGCCGCTGAAGCCGATCGTCAAGCCCAGGAGCGCGCGCCCGGTGATGCGGTCGCCTCCCGCCAGCGCTTCGACACCAACCATCCAGTAGGGATTCGAGGCGACGATCACCGCCGTCATACCGCTGGTGACGTATTGCTCGGCCCACACTACGCCGCCATTGCCGAGCACGAGCAGCAGAAAAGACATGACGGTGAGGGGCCACCAGAAGCGGACCGCCGGCAGGCCGCGGCCTCGAGATGCGAGCCCCGCCGCGAAGAGCGCGCCGGCGAGCGTGAAGCGCAGACCCGCCATCAGGAACGGCGGCATCGTCTCGAGCGTGACCCTGATGGCCAGGTACGTGGTGCCCCAGATCAGGCAGACCGCCAGGAACGCGCCGATCGCCTTCTGCCGCTGCGACAATCCGTGCGGGCTCACGGCGCAGTCTCTTCGCCGCCCGCTTCCATCGGCAGAATCGGCGTCTCTTTCTCGGTCCCGAGCACGATGGTCGTGCGCGTGGAGCGCACGCCCGGAATGCGGCCGATCTTCTTCTTCAGCAGCTCGCCGATGTGCTCCGCGTCGCGCGCGCGTACCTTCACGAGGAAACAGTCCTCGCCCGCGACGTGATGCACCTCCAGCGCTTCCGGCATGCGCGCGAGCGTCCGCGCGATCCGCTCCTCGCCGGGAAGATCCGACGTCTGCACGGCAATGAACGCCAGCATCCGCTGGCCAACCACTCCGGGGTCTATGAGCGCCACGTAGCCGCGAATCGCCCCGCCCTGCTCCAGCTTCCGGATGCGCTCCAACACCGCTGAGGGCGCAAGCCCCACCTTCCTGGCGATTTCGACGTTTGAAATGCGGGCATTTATCTGAAGATAATTCAGAATTTTAATATCTATATCGTCTTTTATTCTGTTTATTGCCCTCATATATGAATAATACTTCAGAAACAGATCGAAATATTGACGCCCACCAAGCGCGTGCGCCAACAGTGCAGTCGTGATGAGCTAAACAATTGATATTATTGATGTTGTAATCCGAGAAATGCCTCGCTACTCGAGGAATCCGTACGGCCCTCTGCCCATCCAGTTCCCGCCATCGACGGTGAGCGTTTCTCCAGTGATGAACCCGGCCAACGGCGACGCGAGGAAGGTGACGGCGTCGGCGACCTCGGATGGACGCCCCCATCTCCCCAGGGGCACGGCGCGCGTGATCCTTTCCACCGCTGCGGGCGTGCTCCACAACTGCCGCGCGGCGCCAGGTGATTCGATTGGCCCGGGCGCGACCGCGTTGACGCGGATCCGGTGTTGCGCCCATTCGACGGCCAGCGTCTGCGTCATCGACATCACTCCGGCCTTTGCCGCCGCCGAGTGAATCGTGCCGGGGCTGCCGGTCCACACGTAATTGGCGAGCACCGAGACGATCGCCCCGTCCTGCCCTCGCGAGATGAGGTGACGGCCAAACGCCCTCGCGCAGTAGAAGCTGCCGTTCAGCACGATGCTGATCACCGCATTCCAGCCGTTCGGTGAAAGCTCTTCCGCACGGCAGACGAAGTTGCCCGCGGCGTTGTTCACGAGGATGTCGGCGCGACCGAACGTGCGGACGGCGTGCGCGACCATGGCGTCCACCTGTTCCGGATCGCGGACGTCCACCTGGAACGCGCTGGCCTCCTGACCCGACCGCTGCACCGCGGCCACGCCGGCCTCGAGATGCTCCGCGTTGCGGCTGGCGATGACCACGCGGCATCCGACCGACGCAAGCCCTGTCGCGATGGCCTCGCCGATTCCGGTCCCGCCCCCCGTGACAATCGCGACGCGCCCCTTCAGCAGGTTCTTGTCGAACATGGGCGAAGTCTATCAGCCGGATGGTACAATCCGCCCGCGTGAGGCGGCGCGAGTCTCCATCCTCCCCATCGTCTGCCGACGCGTACCAGCGGCTGTTCGAGTCGGTCCACGAAGGCGTGTACATCGGCCGCGTCTCGCCGGACGGGGCCGCGGCGTCCGAGACGATCGCGGCCAACGCGCACCTCCGGCTCATGTTCGGGTTCCCCGCCGATCCGGCGACCGACGCGCCGCGCCCATTCGATCCCGATCGCTTTTCCGATCCGCAGGCCCGCGAGGCTTTCTTCTCGCGCCTGCAACGCGACGGGTCGGTCACGGATTACCTGCTGCGACTGCGGCGCGCCGACGGCAGCCCCATGTGGGCCGAGGTCACCGCCCATGCCGACGCGCACGCCGACGGCGGGCTGCACGTGGCGAGCCTCATGCGCGACGTGAGCGAGCGCAAGCGGCTCGAGATGCAGGCGCGAGACCTTTACCACCAGTTGCTGCAAGCCGAGAAGATGGCCGCTCTCGGCCAGACGATTTCCGGCGTCGCACACGAGCTGAACAACCCGCTCGCCACGATCCTCACGTGGGCTGAACGGCTCGCAAAACACGACGTGTCAGACGATACACGCCGCGGGCTCGACACGATCCTGCAGCAGTCGGAGCGCGCCGCGCGAATCGTGCGCAACCTGCTGACGTTCGCGCGCAAGCGGCACACGACGCGCACGATGGTCGACCTGAACGCCGTTGTCCGCGAGACGCTCGCGTTGCGCGCCTACGATCAGCGCGTGTCGAACATCGGCACGATCGAGGCGCTGGCGGCGGGGCTGCCGCAAGTCTTCGCCGACCCCCACCAGATCCAGCAGGTGCTCCTCAACCTCGTGATCAACGCGGAGCAGGCCATGCTGGCGGCGAACGGCCGCGGCTCGCTGATCGTCCGCACCTGGTACGACAACGAGCGCGACGTCGTGATTCTCGAGGTCAGTGACGATGGCCCGGGCGTGCCGGACGATGTGCAGACAAAGATCTTCGACCCGTTCTTCACCACCAAGGAGGTCGGCAAGGGAACGGGGCTGGGCCTGACGGTGGCATATGCCATCGTGCAGGAGCACGGCGGGGAGATTCGCGTCACGTCGAACGAGGGGCGGGGCGCCACGTTCACCGTGGAAGTGCCCGCCGGGGTCGGTGCGATGAAGACGCGCTCGGACGCGCCCGGAGCCACCGGCCCGGTCACGTCCGGATCGCTGGCGCTGGTGGTCGAAGACGAGAGCGCCCTGGCAACCGCCGTCGCCGAGGCGCTCGCCGACGCCGGGTTTACAGTGGATCGCGCCGGTGACGGCGAAGAGGCGCTCGCGCGTGTTCGCGAGCGCGCCTACGACGTGATCGTGTGCGACCTGAAGATGCCGCGCGTGGACGGGATGGCGTTCTATCGAATGGCTGTCGAGGGAGCACCCGGCCTCGCCCAGCGAATCATCTTCATGACGGGCGACGTGGCCGGAACCGAGGCCGAGCGCTTCCTGGAGGAAACGGGTTGCCGGTGGCTCGCCAAGCCGTTCCGCCTCAGCGAGCTGCTGCGCGTGGCGCAGGGTATTGTGGCGTGACGCGGCCGGCGGCGCGCCGCGCCACCTGGGGTCGCGTGTAGTTCAGCACCACGCCCCGGCCCCCGTGGTCGGCGCTCGCAGCATCTTTCCTCGGCGCCAGGCTGGCCTTCGCCATCTTCAGGACCGCCCCGATTTCCACGACGTCGCCGCGGGCCTGCTGGCCGCTCGCGCCTTCGGCGCCGAGCGCCTTGCGCAGCCGCTGGATGGCGCGCGCGTGAAGCTGGGAGACGCGCGATTCGTTGACACCGATCTCCGCGCCAATCTGCTTCATCGTGACCTCGCCGAAGTAGTAGAGGGAGACTACCTTCCGCTCGCGCGGCGGCAGCGACATGATCGCCGCCCGAATCCGCGCTTTCACCTCGGAAACTTCGTACGCCTTGTCGGGTGCAGGGGGCTCGGACGGCACCAGCACGGGCGGCAGCGCGGCGGCATCCGGGTGCTCGCCCGCCGACAGCGGGGAAGTGGACTCGATCGTGTGGATGCGCACGATGGTCCTGTTGAGCCGTGCCTCGTCAGAACCCACTCGAGCCGCCAGGTCGGCGAGGCTCGGCTCGCTGCCAAGCTCACGGCGGAGCTGCTCGCGCGCGGCTTCCAGCTCACGCCTGACGCGGCGCACGCCGCGGGGCCAGGCCTCGCGGCGCAGCGCGTCGATCATCGCCCCGCGCACGCGGCGCTCGGCAAACGTCTCGAACTTGATGCCGCGGTCCTCGTCGAAACGGTGCGCGGCGTCGATGAGACCAATCATGCCGTCCTGCACCAGATCGCCGATGTCGATCGAGTGGGGCATCGAGGCGGCGACACGCCGGGCAAGCGACTCGACAAAAGGCAAGCCGGCGACGATCCGGTCGGACTCTCGACTGGTCAGGGGCTGGCGGTGCATCTCCATGGTCTCCTTCCTCCGCGGCACGCGTGGCGGAGGCGAGCCCTGTGATGGCAACGGCGGTACCAGCAGCCCAAGCGTAGAGAGAACGAAAGCCAAGCCCGGCGATAGAGGACACTAACTACTTAATTTACAATGATTTATATGGTGTGCCACTCTGTGAAGAGACGCGCAGCGACGGGCCAGAAGGCGACGTTGTGAGCCAAAACATTGACGCCTGGCTGGGTACTGTGTCCGATTTTTGGCGTTTGACTAACGTTCCAGTCGCTGCCGGATCTCTTTGGCAGTGGTCATCGCGTCGAGCGCGCTGGCCACGACCTGCGCGGCGCGCCGGCGGCTCATATCATCGGCCGCCTTGCGCTCCAGCAGCTCGGCGTTGGCGAGGATAATCCCGAGCTGGTTGTTCAGCCGGTGGAAGAGGGAGCCGATGAGGTCTGCGCCCGGATCGGTATTCTGCACGGAAAGCGGCACTGCCATGGCGGCGCCCGGGGCTAGGACGCCTGTTTCCGTGCGGGCCCCGGCCGGTACGGGCCGGTCTGCACGTCCGGCTCGCGCCAGAGCGTGTCCACAAAGATCCGCACCGATCCGCCCGCGGTCCGGACGTATTCGACCTTCCCGCTGGCCATCCAGTTGTAGATCGTGCGGCGGCTTACACCGACCAGCTCGCACGCCTTCATGATGGAGATCGTTTTCCGTTCGACAGTGATGTTCATAGCGGGTGAATCTCTCGTTCAGTGCAGGTATCGGATGCGCAGATTCGCGCCTGTAGAGGCATTTCTGTGTCAAAATACCGCCGCCTCGCTAAATGACTGATTCGCCGAAGCATCTGCTGCTCGTGGACGATGAGGACGCCTTACGGGAGGTGGTCGCGGAGCGCCTGGCCGACCTGGGATTCGAGGTGCAGCAGGCCTCCAGCGGGGAGCAGGCGCTCGACAAGCTGGCCGAGTTCGCGTTCGACGTCCTGCTCGTCGACCTGCGCCTCCCGGGGATCGGCGGAGACGAAGTCCTCCAGGCGGCGCTCGAACGCTATCCCGAGCTGATTGCGATCGTGATCACGGGGTACGGGACGGTGAGAGACGCGGTCGGCGCGATCAAGCAGGGGGCGGCCGACTTCATCTCGAAGCCCTTCCAGTTCGACGAGCTGCTCCACGTCATCGAGTCCGCGTTCGAGCAGCGCCGGCTGCGCTCCGAGAATGCGTACCTGCGCGCGCAGCTCGAACAGCGCTACCGGCTGGACGGAATCATCGGACGCAGCCCGGTGATGCGCGACCTGTTCCAGCTCCTGGAGACCGTCGCGCAGTCGTCGAGCACCGTGCTGATCACGGGGGAGACCGGCACCGGGAAGGAGCTGGCGGCCAAGGCGATCCACCACAACAGCCACCGGCGCGCGCAGCGGTTCGTGGCGATCAACTGCAGCGCGATTCCCGAGACGCTGCTCGAGGCCGAGCTGTTCGGCCACGTGCGCGGCGCATTCACCGGCGCCGTCGCCACGCGCCAGGGACGGATCGAGCAGGCGCACAAGGGCACGCTGTTCCTCGACGAGATCGGCACGATGAGCCCGGCGCTGCAGGCCAAGCTGCTGCGCGTCCTGCAGGAGCGCGAGTTCGAGCGCGTGGGGGACTCGCATCCGATCAAAGTGGACGTCCGGCTGATTGCCGCCACCAATTCCGATCTGCGCAAGCTCGTCGCCGAAGGAGCCTTTCGCGAGGACCTGTTCTATCGCCTGAACGTGATTCCCGTGCAGCTCCCGCCGTTGAGAGATCGCCGCGAGGACATCCCGGTGCTCGTGCGCCATTTCCTCGAGCGGTTCTGCCGCGAGCACGTGCCGCCGCGCACGCCGCCGTCGGTGGCGCAGGACGCGATGCGCGCGCTCATGTCATACCCGTGGCCGGGCAACGTGCGCCAGCTCGAGAACGTGGCCGAGCGCGCCATCGCGCTCTCGCCGGGGCGCGCGCAGATAGAGCTGCGCGACCTGCCGCCGGAGCTCCAGCAGGCGCAGGACGTCGCCGCGCCGCCGCTGTGGTTTCCGGACGCGGGCGTGGACCTCGAGGCGCACATCAGCGACATCGAGCTCTCGCTCATCCGCCAATCGCTCGAGCGCACCGGCGGGAACAAGCGGCGCGCGGCCGAGCTGCTCAGGATCAAACGCACGACGCTGGTGGAAAAACTCAAGCGACTCGAAAAACGGATGGTGCCGGAGGCCTGACCATTCCCCGCTTCAAGTACTGGACGATCGTGATGGAGAACGCGCCGACGGCGTTCCGCGCCGCTGATGCCGGCGAGCTGCTGCCCACGCTGCGCCAGCTGCAGCGCCGCCACCCCGACGCGGTGATGAAGTGGTTCGAGCGGGGACGCCTGTGGGACTCGCCGGAAGCGGCGCGCGCGCGGCCGCCGGCCAGACAGCTCAGGCCGCGAGGAGACAAGCCCTTTGCTCGCACACATCGTGCTCTTCCGGCCCAAGGCCGGCCTCGCCGCGGCGGACCGCGAAAGCCTCGTCGCCGCGATTGACCGGGCGCATCGCGACATCCCCGTCGTCCGGCGATTCCTGGTAGGGAAGCGCACGATGCGCGGCGCCGGCTACGCCGCGGCCATGCCGGAATATCCGTTCCTGGCGCTCATCGAGCTCGACGACGAGGCCGCGCTGCGGCAGTACCTTGCACATCCCGCGCACGAGATGCTGGCGAAGCTGTTCTGGCACACGAGCGATTCTGCCCTCGCGTACGACTTCGAGATGCTCGCGGCGTCCGCGGCGGGGGGGCTTCTCGCCTGAGTGCGACTGGCGCACACGCGTGTGCGCCCGGCGCCCGCCCTGTACCCGCGCACGCGGGCGCGAACGGCGAAAACAGGCCGTTTTTTGAAGCTTCGCCCCTGGCACTGAAGCGGCTTAAGCAGGGGGCATGCGAAAGCTTCTCTTCGCGCTCATCCTGCTGGGTCTGCCCCTTGTCGCGTCAAGGCCGGCCCTCGCGCAAAACCTCGACCTCGGTAGCGCCGCCAGCGGCACCGCCAGCGAAAGCGCCGGGCCGCCGCTCGCTCGGCCGATCGCGGAGGCCTCCGAATACGAGTGGCTCCGCGACCGCGAACCGAAGCGGCCGGCCGCGCTCGTCGGTCTCTACTCGAGCCTCGTCGCGCTCAACGCGCTCGACGTGTACAGCACGACGCGCGCGCTCGACAACGGCGCACGCGAGGTCAATCCTCTCGTGGCCTCGACGTCCGACCAGCTCGGCACGTCGCTCGCCATCAAGGCGGCAACGACCGCAACGTCGATCTACTTCGCGGAAAAGCTGTGGAAGAAGAACCGCGCGGCGGCGATCCTCACGATGGTCGTGGTGAACGCCGGAACGGCGGCGGTTGTGGCGCGCAATTTCCGGAACGCGCGCTGACTCAGCCGGCGGACTGGCTGGCGTGGGCGACCGCGCCGCGCGTGAGGAAGAACTGCGCGATGGCGTCCCGGAGTTGCTCGATCGACTCGGCCGAGTTGATCGACACGCGCAGGTGGCCGCCGTTCTCGAGTCCCTTCGTGTACCAGGAGCCGAGCGCGCGCAGTTTGTTCACGACCCAGCGCTCCCGCCCACGCGCCGCGGTGGCGCGCATCGCGAAGGCGCCGCCACCCCGTCCGGCCGAATGGCGGAACCCGTCCGCTTCGTCGATCCCTTCCTCCAACAGCAGGTCGATGTAATCGAGCAGGAAGCGGCCGCGATCTTCCAGTCTCACCGGCGGCGGTGAGCCTCCAGCCGCCAGTTCCGCGGCCTGCGCGAAGATCCAGGGATTGCGCAACGCGCCGCGGCCGACGAGCACACCGGCCACCCGGCCGCGCGACAACCGGTCCACCACCTGGTGCGGCTCAACGCAGTCTCCGCTGCCGAAGACCGGGATCGAGACGCTCGCGGCGACACGATCGATGAGGTCCCAGTCCGACGCGCCGCCGTAGGACTGCGCGGCGGTGCGCCCGTGCACCGCCACCGCCGACGCACCCGCGTCCTGCACCATCCTGGCAAGCTCGGGGGCATTGATTTCCTGCTCGTTCCAGCCGGCCCGCATCTTCACGGTCACTGGAATCTTCACCGCGCGCGCCATGGCCTCCACGATCTCCGCCGCGTGCGCCGGCTCGCGCATGAGGCTGCAGCCGGCATTGTGCCTTGCGATCTTCGGCACCGGGCAGCCCATGTTCACGTCCACGATGTCGGCGCCGAGGCCTTCGACAATCTGGGCGGCGCTCGCCATCGTCTCGGGATCGCCGCCGAAGATCTGGATCGCGACGGGGCGCTCTTCCTCCGTGTACTCGGCGTACTCCAGCGTGCGATCGATCCCCCGCACGAGCCCCTCGGCACTGACCATCTCGCTGACGACAAGGCTGCATCCGCCGTGGCGCTTCACGAGGCGGCGGAACGCCGTATCGGTCATCCCGGCCATCGGCGCCATGGCGAACGGCGGTTGCAGTTGAACGTGGCCGATCTTCACCTTTGACCTTTTACCGTGTGCCTTGTGCCTGCTAGTAAGCCCGCACGTCAGCGGCATCCACCTCGACGCTCACCGCCTGGCCGATCAAATCAACCGACAGCACGAGGCGCGCGTGCGCCCCTTTGCGGACGAGCCGCCCGACGACACCCTTCAGCGGCCCGTGCGTGACCTCCGCCATCATCCCTTCGCGGATGAGAGGGCAGGGATCGTACTGGAGATCGCTCGTGACGAGCCGGCGAATGCCGTCAATCTCGAAGTCCGGCACCGGCGCCGGCTCCCCGTCGAATGAGACGATGCTGACCACGCCGCTGCACTTGAGGATCGGCAGCCGCTCGCCCGGCTCGAACCGCGCGAAGCAATACCCGGGGAACAGCGGCCATGCGATCTTCTTCTTCCGATCCTTCCAGCGGCTCCACCGCGTGATGGTGGGCAGGAACACCTCGAACCCTTTGCGCTCGAGCTGCTCACGAACGACGTGCTCGTGTCGCGAGCGCGTCCACACCGCGTACCACGCGGGCTGCCACGCTTTGCTGTTCGGCTGCACGGCTCGTTGACGATCCGGGTCTCGGACGATCGCCCTTCAGGCGCCCGGGACGGGGGTTTCCGCCATGGACTTGATCTTGTGCTCGTACATGCGGCGCAGGTCGTCGTTCTTCCACTCGATCAGCGCCTCCGCACGGACGCGCTGCAGGTACTTGTGGACCTCGCCCCGGCGCTTCTGGTTGAAGACCGCGTCGGCGATCTTGTCGCGAACGTCCTCGAACGATTGGCGCACGTCGGTGGTCGCGGTTTCGAGCTTGATCAACTGGTAGCCGCGGGCGGTCCGCAGCGGCTCGCTCACGTCGCCCGGCTTCATCTTCGCGAGCGTCTCCTGGAGCGCCGGCGCGAGTTCCGACGGCTCGATGGGCCCGATGAGGCCGCCGTTCGCCTTCGACGCCGCGTCGGAGACCTCAGAGGCCACGCGCGAGAAGTCTTCGCCACCCTTCGTCACGCGATCGCGAATTTCCTGGACACGCGCCCGTGTCGCCTCGTCCTGCGCGACGCTCGTCCCCTTCTCACCGGTGGGTGTCATCGTCTCCGGGATGTTGATGAGGATCTCGCGGAGAGTCACGCTCGCCGGGCTCGTGAAGTCCTGCGGGTGCGCTTCGTAGTAGCGCTTCGCGTCCTCCTCGGTGATGCTGATCTTCTGCATCACGTCCACCTGCTGCACGCGATCCACGATCATGCGGCGCTCGATGGAGTCGCGCAGCTCCTGCAGCGTCATGCCTTCCTGTTTCAACGCCGCCTGGAACTGCTCTTCGCTCTCGAGGCGGTTTTCCTTCTTGATGTTCGCGATAATCTGGCTGAACTGCTCGTCGCTCAGCCGGTAGCCGAGCTCCTTGCCGCGCTGCAGCAACAGCATCTCGTCGATCGCGTCCACCAGCACGTCCGGCGTGACCTCGTCGAGCAGCTTCTTCAGTTGCTCGTCGTTGCGGACGTCCGCCTCGCTCATCTGCGGGTTGCGCTGCCGCAGCGCAACGATCTGGCGCTGCTCCAGCTGTGTCTTCGTGAGGATTTCGCCGTTCACCTTCACGAGAACCCGCTCGACGATTTCCGCGGAGGCGGGCAGCACGAGCGCGCCAGCGACGACGATGCCTGCAAAAAGTGTCTTCACAACAACCCCTGAACAATCAATATTTTAGCCTACCGCGAGGCCTTCGCTCAACACCGCCAGCAGCCCGCCGACCCGGTCGAACAGGCCGTTCTGCGCGCGCGGATCTTCCAGCGGCTTCCGAAGGATATCGTCGCGCGAGAAGCCGGGCGTGACCTCTCCTGCCGTCGCCCGCGCGGTCCACCAGGAAACGCCGGTCGAGGCCCGGCGTTTGGGCTCGAGGCCGCGCCGCGCCGAAGCCGCAGGCGAAGGCGGCCAGGTCCGGGCGCCCCTTGGCGCCGCCTCCCGCGCGGCCATCCCCGGGTCCTTCCGCAGGTCGATCTTCAGAATCGTCGGAGGCACCAGCGTGAGATCCCCGCGCGACTGCACCAGCCGGACGAGAAACGCCGCGTCGATCTTCGCGTCCGGCCTGAACTTTAAGACGACGGCCTGTCCCTCGCGGTCGAGCGACTCGATGCCGATCCGATCGGCCATGATGCGAATGCGCGAGTAATCCGCGAGGTTGAGGAGCGTCGCCGGCAGCGCGCCGTAGCGGTCCCGGATCTCGGCGACGACGGCATCCAGTTCGTCGTCGTGACGTGCCGAGGCAATCCGGCGATATACGGCGAGCCGCTGGTTCATGTCGGGGATGAACGTTTCGTCGATCTTGAGATCCGCGCGGAGGTTGACCGCTGCGCGCCGCTCGTCCTCGAGTTCCTCTCCCTTGAGCTCGCGCACGGTCTGCTCGAGCAGCGTCATGTATGTGTCGAATCCGACCGCCTCGATGTGGCCGCTCTGCTCGCCGCCGAGCAGGTTGCCTGCGCCTCGAATTTCAAGGTCCAGGGCCGCGATCCGGAACCCGCTGCCGAGGTCGCTGAACTCGCGGATCGCCGCGAGCCGCTTGCGGGCGACCGGCGCGAGGGCTTCTTCGGGCGGGATGAGCAAGTAGGCGAACGCGTGGCGGTCCGACCGCCCGACCCGGCCGCGCAGCTGGTAGAGCTGCGCCAGGCCGTAGCGGTCAGCCCGGTTGATCACCATCGTGTTCGCGTTCGGAATGTCGAGGCCGTTCTCGATAATCGTCGTCGCGATCAGCACGTCGTGCTTGTTCGCGACAAAGTCGACCATCACGTTCTCCAGCTCGTCCTCGCCCATCTGGCCGTGCGCGACGCCGATGCGGGCTTCGGGCACGAGCCGTGTGATCAGGTTGGCCACCGAGTAGATGGATTCGACGCGATTGTGGACGAAATAGACCTGGCCGCCGCGATCCAGCTCGTTGCGGATGGCGCGCGCGACGATCTGCGCGTCGAACTTCGCGACGCTGGTCTGGATGGCGAGGCGGTCCTTCGGCGGCGTCTCGATCACCGACATGTCGCGAATGCCCACCAGCGACATGTTCAGCGTCCGCGGAATCGGCGTCGCGGTCATCGTCAGGACGTCGACGCGCTTCCGCAGTTGCTTGATGCGTTCCTTGTGCGCGACGCCGAACCGCTGTTCCTCATCGACCACGAGCAGGCCGAGGTCCTTGAAGACGACGTCTTTCGAGAGCAGCCGGTGCGTGCCGACAATGATGTCCAGCTTGCCGGCGGCGAGATCCGCGAGCGTCTGCTTCTGCTCCGCCTTCGAGCGAAAGCGGCTCACCATGTCAATGGTGACGGGGAAGCCCGCGAAACGGCGCGTCAGCGTCTTCAAGTGCTGGAACGCGAGCACGGTCGTGGGCGCGAGGAACGCCACCTGCTTGCCGTCCATCACCGCCTTGAAGGCGGCGCGCAGGGCGACCTCGGTCTTTCCGTAGCCGACGTCGCCGCACAACAGCCGATCCATCGGCGTGGGGGACTCCATGTCGCGCTTGATGTCCGCGACCGCGCTCCGCTGGTCCGGCGTCAGCTCGAAGTCGAATGCGTCCTCGAACTCCTGCTGCCAGTGCGTGTCCGGGCTGAACGCGTGCCCCGCGATCGACCGGCGCGAGGCGTAGAGCTTCAGCAGCTCTTCAGCCATGTCGCGCATCGCCTTCCTGACGCGGCTCTTGGCGCGCTCCCAGGTGACCCCCCCGAGCCTGTCGAGCGAGGGTTTCGCGCCGCCGGTGTACTTCTGAACGAGGTCCAGCCGCTCCACCGGCACGAACAGCTTGTCCTCGCCGGCGTAGCGGAGTTCCATGAACTCCTGGCGGTCGCTCCCGACGGTGATTTGCTTCAGCCCGACGAACACACCAATCCCGTGGTCCACGTGGACGACGTGGTCGCCGACCTTCAGGTCGCGGAAGTCCGAAAGGAACGCGCCCTTGGCCGCCCGCCGCCGCTCCCGCGCGCCGCGCTCTTCCTCGAACAGGTCGGTCTCGGCCCAGATCTGCAGTCCAGCGTCCGGCAGCCGGAACCCGCGGGACAGGCGCCCCGTGGCGACGAGCACGGCGGCGGCGTGCGCGTCTTCCGCGCGGTCGAGGTCCACGGCGACGACGTCGTAGTCGCGAAGCAGCTCGACGGTGCGCTCCGCGCGGCCGTGCGTTCCCGCAAGGAACAGGACCTGATCGTGCCGATCGCGGGCGCGGCGGATGTCCTCCACCCACTCGGAGAGGCGGCCGCGGAACTCGACCGCCGGCTGACACGGGATGTGGCGCGCCGTCGAGTCGCCGGTTTCGACGCCAAGCTCCTCGAGCACGGTGGCGCGCTCGAACAGCGGATCGAAGTGCTCCAGCCCGACGACGATCTCCTCGGGCCGCGGCACCAGCGTGCCGGGCAGCCTCGCGAGCGCGTCCTCGTGACTCGCCGCAATCTGCTCGAGGCGTTTCGTCGCGCGCGCGGCGACGTCGTCCCGTTCAGAGATGAAGACGGACCACGCGCGGCCCCGCGCGAGGTAGTCGAGGAGCGTCGCCGAGCGGTCGGCGTGCGCGTCGCTGAGCCCTGCGTCGAGCTGATCGCGAAGCGGCATGACGCCGGCGCGATCGAGCGTCTCGATGGAGCGCTGCGTCGCCGGCTCGTAACGGCGGAGAGATTCGATCGTGTCGCCGATGAACTCGATGCGGACGGGAAAGTCGTCACCGGCGGGGAAGAAGTCCACGACGCCGCCGCGCACGCAGTACTCGCCGTGTTGATCGACCGGGTCCTCGCGCCGGTAACCGGCATCAGCCAGCAACGCGCCGAGATCGAGTGGCGGGATCTCGATGCCCGCCGACAGTTCCATCGACGTCGAGATGACGCGCGCCGGGGCGCTGACCCGCGGCAGCAGCGCGCCGGCTGACGCCACCACGATTCGCGCGCGGCCGGTGGCGAGCGCGTGCAGGGCGCGCGCCCTGGCGGACGACACCTGGAAGTGGGGCGTCATCCCCCGGTAGGGATCGACTTCAGGAGACGGGAACGGCAGAACAGCGCGCGTGACGTCGGAATCCGAGAGCCCCTCGAGGGCCGACACGAAGAAGCGGGCGTCGGAGGTCAACCGCTCGGCATCGCCGTCGCTGGGCACCACCACGAGGCATGGGTTCTCTGCTGAGGCGGCGGCGACAAACAGCGCCTTGGCGGGCGCCGTGAGCCCGGTCACCCGGCCGGCACCCGGACCGCTGCGCATGCGGCCGGCGGCCGACTTGAGGAGCGAGCGCAGGGTCAGGGAACTGGAAGTCGATTGCACGGCCGAGCCCGTTTCAAGGTCGCGAACCCTTCATTTTATCACGCCGGTCGAGCCCGGACAGGCGTAAGATCTCCCTCAGGCGGCCATCTTCGACAGGGGGGAGAACCATGAAGGTGCTTCGCTGTGGTGACGTGATGCCCGGCTGTAACGCCGTCATCACGGGCAAGGACTCCGACGAGGTCCTCGAGAAGGCCGAGATCCACGCGCGGAAGGAGCACAACACGATGCTCTTCCCGCCGAGCGTGGTCTCGCAAATCGAGCGCGCGATCAAGGACGGGGAAGACGCCGCACGCGCTCGATGATCGCGCTGGTGGAGAAGCCTTTCTCCACCGGCATCCGCACCACGCGTCCGCCGCGGGCCTCGACGGTGTCGCGGCCGACGATGTGATCCGCCGGCCAGTCCGCTCCCTTGACGAGGATGTCGGGCTGCAGCCGGCGGACGATCGCTTCCGGCGTTTCTTCATCGAAAATCACGACGGCATCGACACAGGCGAGCGCGGCGAGGACCTCGGCGCGCTCCTGCTCCGCGTTGACCGGCCGCGACGGCCCCTTGTTCGCGCGCACGGATCGGTCCGAGTTCACCGCCACGACCAGCGCATCGCCTTCCGCCCGTGCCGCCTGCAGGTAGCGCAGGTGGCCCGGATGCAGGATGTCGAAGACGCCGTTGGTGAAGACCACCCGCCGTCCCTCGTTCCGCCATCGGTGCACCAGCTCGGCGGCCTCCGCCTCGCTCACGGCAGGAGGCTCCATTACCGGGCGTCCGGCGCCTTGATCACGACGATATTCGGTGAAAAGCGCCACGAGTGCGCCGGGCGGTAGATGCCGACGTCCAGCGTCCGTGATTTGACGCGGAACGTGTAGAGGAGACGGTGATAGTCGTAGTTCCGGCCGTCGCGCCGGTGCGCGGCAACGTCCAGCTTGTAGGTGCGCTGCGTGAGTTCGAGCCTCGGAAGATCGAGGGTGATCGTCCCTTCGCCGGAGAAGGGGGCGACGTCGAGGCCATCGATGCCGGTGTTCGTGCCGTAACAGAAAATCCCGTCGGCCGTGTAGATGCCGATGCCGAACACGACGTCGTCGATTTGACGCGACGCGCGAACGGACATCGTGATCGACAGCGGTTCGCCGCTCTCGAACACGTGCCGGGCCTCTCCGCCACGAGTCGTGAGCCGCACGTCGGTGATCTCGACTTCACGCGAGCCCCAGCGTCCCTCGGCCGCGTCGTACATGCTGCGCACGGCCCGGTCGTCGGCCTCAGCTGGCTCGCCGGCCGGAGACGGGGAGGCGGCCGTCTCGGCCGGGGCTGACGCCGCGATGGCGTCGTGCGCTCTCGAGTCGGAGGCCGCCAGGTGCGCTTCCTCGCTGTGTTCCACGTCCCTGATGTAGCTGTCGACGACCCGCCTGGGATCCCCCTGCGCGCGCACGGCTCCGGCGTCGAGCCACAGCGCCTCGTCGCAAAACCGCTCCACGAGGTTGAGGGAGTGGGTCACGAGCAGAATCGTCCTCCCGCGGCGCTTGAACTCGGCGAACTTGTCGAGGCACTTGTGCGTGAAGCCCTCGTCGCCGACGGCCAGCACCTCGTCCACCAGGAGCACGTCGGGATCCACGTGGATGGCGACGGCGAAGCCGAGGCGCATGTACATGCCGGAGGAGTAGGTCTTCACCGGCGCATCGATGAACTCGCGCAGTTCGGCGAACTCCACGATCTCGTCGAAACGGCGTGCGACCTCCCGCTTCGAGAGCCCGAGCATGATGCCGTTGATGAAGACGTTCTCACGGCCGGAAATCTCCGGGTGGAACCCGGCGCCCAGCTCGATCAGCGCCGAGATGCGGCCCTGGACGCGGACGTCCCCCCCGGTCGGTTTCGAGATGCCCGCCACGAGCTTCAGCATCGTGCTCTTCCCGGAACCGTTCCTGCCGACCACGCCGAACGTGCTGCCCCTGGCGACATCGAACGACACGTGACTGACCGCGGTGAACGTCTCGTCGGGGCGCAGGTCCCGGATCAGGCTTCCCGACAGCAACGCGCTCTTGAGCGTGGCGAACTGCCGGCGGTGGCCGTAACGCCGGTACACTTTCGTCACGTCGCGAACTTCGATGGCGTTTGCCATTCCGCTTCCGGCCTTCGGCATGGGCGTCAGACCTCCTCCGCAAAGGAGTCGCGCAGCCGATCGAAGATGAAGTACCCGAACAGGAACAGGGCGGCGGATGCCACGAGCAGCGCCAGCAGCCATCGCCAATGGCCGAACGGGCCCTCGTAGAACAGGATCTCCTGGTACGAGATGGCGAGATGGGTGAACGGGTTCGCGTTGAGCCACCGCTGCGCCCGCGGCGGTGCGAGCAGCATCGGGTAAATAATCGGGGTCGCGAAGAACCAGAACGTCAGCACGTTCGACAGGATGTCGCGCAGGTCGCGGAAATGGACGGTCAGTGCCGAGAGGAACAGGGCAAGGCCGAGCGTGAGAAGCAGCTGCACGAAGACCACAACGGGAAACCAGGCCAGCTCGGACGGCTGGAGCGGCATCCGGTAGTACACCAGGAACGCGGCGAGGATGGGCAACCCGAAGAAGAAATGCACCATGTTCGCCAGCACGCTGACGCTGACGATGGGAAGGATCTCGGCGGGGAAGAGCACCTTTTTGATCAGGTTGCCACCCGAGATCAGGACGTTCGAGGATTCCAGCAGCGACGCCGAGAACCACGTCCAGGGCAGGATGCCGCAGAACATGAACAGCGCGTACGGCTCGTGCCCGGGCGACCGCGCCGGGATTACGAAGGTGAAGACAAAAGAGTAGATGAGCAGCAGCAGGAGCGGGTTGATGAAGGACCAGAAGAACCCGAGCACCGATCCGCGGTAGCGCGCTTTCAACTCGCGCGCCACGAGGCTCTGGATGAGGCCCCGGTATCGCGGCAGCTCTCGCAGGTTATGAAACATCGAGTACGAGCGCGGTGATGTTGTCGGGCCCTCCTGCCGCGTTGGCCGCCTCGATCAGCGAGGCGCACACCCCCTCGAGCGCCCCTTCCGCGCCGAGCCGCGCGGCGATCTCGTCGTGCGGCACGACGCCGCTCAGGCCGTCCGAGCAGAGCAGGAGGCGATCGCCGGGCTGCAGCGGCAGGTCGGCCACGTCGGCCTCCGGATCGTCGCCGCCAGACAGCGCCCGCGTGACCACGTTGCGCCAGGGGTGCTGCCGCGCGGCATGCGCGTCCATCACGCCGGCGCGAACCTGCTCCTCCACCCAGGAATGATCGATCGTCACCTGTCGCAGCTCGCCGCCGCGCAGCAGGTAGACACGGCTGTCGCCGACGTGGGCAACCGACACGGCGCCGTTCCCCACGAGCACACCGCACGCCGTCGTCGCCATGCCGCGCAGCTCGCTGGCGCCGGCCGACGTGGCCGCGATCCGGCGGTTCGCAATGCGGAACGCCGACTTCAGACGGTTCCCGTTCAGCGAGATCGCCGGGTCGTACGGAAACGGCCAGGTGCGATGACGGTCGGCCGCGGCGCTCTCGCGGGCGAATTCCTCGATCGCCTCGACCGCGACGCGCGAGGCCACCTCGCCGGCCGCATGCCCCCCCATGCCATCCGCCACGACGAACAGGCCGATGTCCGGCCGGGCGCACCACGTGTCCTCGTTGACGTCACGCCGCAGGCCCGGATCGGAGAGCGCCGCCCACGACACGCGCATGCGTCAGGCCCGGATCCGGGCTTTGCCGGAAACCTGCAGTCGCGCCAGCGATTTGAGCAGCGCGACGCGCGCGCGCTCCATGTCCACGTCCGATGACGGTTTGCCCAGCCGCTGCTCGGCGCGCGCGCGGGCGCCGTGCGCGCGCGATACATCGATGTCCTCCGCTCGCTCCGCCACTTGCGCGAGGATGGTGACACGATCCGGCATCACCTCGGCGAAGCCGAACGCCAGGGCCAGGTAAGACTTCTCCTCCCCCTTGCGGTACCAGAGCACGCCGACCTGCAGGGCCGCGAGCAGCGGCGTGTGACCGGGGAGGACGCCGAAGTACCCGTCGGCGCCGGGAATCTCGACTTCGTCCACCTGATCGTGCGCGATCGCGTGATCGGGCGTCACGATCTCGAGCGTCAACGACTCCGGTATGCGCGGAACAGCCATCGTCTTTTTTTTTCGTCGGCTAGGCGGCCGAGCGGTGCTTCTTCGCCTCGTCGACCACTTCGTCGATGCTGCCCATCATGTAGAACGCCTGCTCCGGGATGTCGTCGTGCCGCCCTTCGACGATCTCCTTGAAGCCGCGCACCGTGTCGGCAATCGGCACGTAGCGTCCCTGCCGCCCCGTGAACTGGGAGGCCACGAAGAACGGCTGCGAGAGGAACTTCTGGATCTTGCGCGCGCGCGACACGGTGAGCTTGTCCTCCTCGGACAGCTCGTCGATGCCGAGGATCGCGATGATGTCCTGCAGGTCCTTGTATCGCTGCAGGATCTGCTTCACCGACCGCGCCACCCGGTAGTGCTCCTCGCCGATGATCCGGGGATCCAGGATGCGCGAGGTGGACGCCAGCGGATCGACCGCCGGGTAGATGCCCAGCTCGACGATCGCGCGCGACAGGTTCGTCGTGGCATCGAGGTGCGCGAAGGTCGTCGCCGGCGCGGGGTCCGTGTAGTCGTCGGCCGGCACGTAGATCGCCTGCACGGAGGTGATCGACCCCTTCTTGGTGGACGTGATGCGCTCCTGCAGCTCGCCCATCTCGGTCAGCAGCGTCGGCTGGTAGCCGACGGCCGACGGCATCCGGCCGAGCAGCGCGGACACCTCGGAGCCGGCCTGCGTGAAGCGGAAGATGTTGTCGATGAAGAGCAGCACGTCCTTGCCTTCCGCGTCGCGGAAATACTCGGCCACGGTCAGCGCGCTCAGCCCGACCCGCAGCCGCGCGCCCGGCGGCTCGGTCATCTGTCCGTAGACGAGCGAGGCGCGTGACTTCGACGCGTCCTTCACGTCGATGACCCCGCTCTCCTGGAATTCGAGCCACAGGTCGTTCCCCTCGCGCGTGCGCTCGCCGACCCCGCCGAACACCGACACGCCGCCGTGCTTGGTCGCGATGTTGTGGATCAGCTCCTGGATGATGACGGTCTTGCCGACACCCGCGCCGCCGAACAACCCGATCTTGCCCCCCTGCAGGTACGGCTCGAGCAGATCGACCACCTTGATGCCGGTCTCGAACATCTTCAGCTCGGTCGACTGCTGCTCCAGCGTCGGGGCGTGCCGGTGAATCGGCCAGCGCTCCTGCGCGACGACCGGCCTGTCGGGAAAGTCCACCGGCTCGCCGAGGACGTTCATGACGCGCCCGAGCGTGCCCGGGCCCACCGGCATCGAGATGGGCGCCCGCGTGTCGATGACGCGCATGCCGCGCTGCATCCCGTCGGTGGGCTTCATCGACACCGCGCGCACGCGGTTCTCGCCGAGATGCTGCTCCACCTCCGCGACGACATCGATCGTCTCCGCGGCCCCCTCGTCCGACACGACGCGCACCGCGCTGTAGATGTCCGGCAGGTGCCCCCCCTCGAACTCGACGTCCACGACGGGGCCGATGATCTGGACGACACGCCCGTATTTCTGTTCCTTCGCCATTAGAGTGCCTGCGCTCCTGAAACAACCTCGATGATTTCCCGCGTGATCGCCGCCTGCCTCAGCTTGTTCATGTAGAGGGTCAGCTGATCGATCATCTCCGCCGAATTCTTCGTCGCCGTGTCCATCGCGGTCATCTGCGCCGCGAAGAACGCCGCGTTGGACTCGAGCAGCGCGCGCCACGCCTGGATCTCGACGTGGCGCGGCAGCAGCTCCTCGAACACGGCCTCCGGGCCCGGCTCGAACAGGAACTCCACCGGGGCGGCCTCGCCCTCCGCGGGCTCCGCCGGCCGATCCGCCAGCCGCGGAATCGGCAGCAGGCGCTCGATGACGACGCGCTGCGACAGCACGGACTTGAACTCGTTGTAGATCAAATACACCTGGTCGACCGCGCGGGACGTGAAGTCCTCGGTGGCGGCGCGCGCGATCGCCCGCGCGTCGTTGTAGCTCACGCGCTGGAAGATGTTCACGTGCTCGAACTTCACCTCGAAGCCGCGCCGCGAGAAGAAGTCGCGCCCCTTGCGTCCCACCAGCCCCAGCGCGATCGCCCCGGGGTCGTGCGCCATGATGAACTGCCCGGCGTTCTTGATGATGTTGCTGTTGAAGCTCCCGCACAGCCCGCGATCCGCCGTGATGACGACAAACAGGATCTTGCCGCCCGCGGGACGCTGATCGAGCAGCGGGTGCGTGTCGGGCTCGACGCGCTCCGCCACGTCGTTCAGGACGCGCAGCATGTCGGTCGCAAACGGCCGGGCGTTGACGACGCGGTCCTGCGCGCGGCGAAGGCGCGAGGCGGCGATCATCTTCATCGCCTTCGTAATCTGCTGCGTCGACTTGACCGCCCGGATGCGCCGCCGGAGATCGATGAGGGACGGCATCGGCTACACCGCGGCGCCGGCCGCTTTGAACTCCTTCGAGAACTCCTGGAGCGCGGAGGCCAGCTCGGCCTTGAGCGGGTCGTCCACCTGCTTCTTTTCCGCGAGCCCCGTGAGGATCCCGGGGCGGCGGGTCTCCAGGAACCGGTACAGCTCCAGCTCGTACTGCTGGATGTCGGAGGTCTCCACGGCATCGAGATACCCGTTCGTGCCCGCGAAGATGATCGCCACCTGGCGTTCGACCGGCAGCGGCTGGTACTGCGGCTGCTTCAGGATCTCGACCAGCCGCGCGCCGCGATTGAGCTGCGCCTGCGTGGCCTTGTCGAGGTCGCTGCCGAACTGCGCGAACGCCGCCAGCTCGCGGTACTGCGCAAGGTCGAGGCGCAGCGAGCCGGCCACCTGGCGCATCGCCTTGATCTGCGCCGACCCGCCGACCCGCGACACCGAGTTGCCGACGTTGATCGCGGGGCGGACGCCCTGGTGGAACAGGTCGGTCTCGAGAAAGATCTGGCCGTCGGTGATCGAGATGACGTTGGTGGGGATGTATGCCGACAGGTCCCCCGCCTGCGTCTCGATGATCGGGAGCGCCGTGAGGGAGCCGCCGCCAAGGGTGTTGTTCAATTTCGCCGCGCGCTCCAGCAGCCGCGAGTGCAGGTAGAACACGTCGCCCGGGTATGCCTCGCGCCCCGGCGGGCGGCGCAGCAGGAGCGAAATCTCGCGGTAGGCCTGCGCGTGCTTCGACGGGTCGTCGTAGACGCACAGCGCGTGGCGGCCGCTGTCGCGGAAGTACTCGCCCATGGCGCACGCGGCGTACGGGCTGATGTAGAGCATCGGCGCGGGATCCGACGCGGCGGCCGCCACGACGATCGTGAAGCGCATCGCGTCGAATTCTTCGAGCGTGCGAACCACCTGCGCGATCGTGGACTGCTTCTGGCCGATCGCGTTGTAGATGCAGATGACGTCGCGGCCGCGCTGGTTGATGATCGTGTCGAGCGCCACCGCGGTCTTCCCGGTCTGGCGGTCGCCGATGATCAGCTCGCGCTGGCCGCGGCCGATCGGCACCATCGCGTCGATCGCCTTGAGCCCGGTCTGCAGCGGCTCCTTCACCGGCTGCCGATCGACGACGCCCGGCGCCAGGCGCTCGATGGGCGCGAACCTCGTCGTCGCGATCGGCCCCTTGCCGTCCAGCGGCTGGCCGAGCGCGTTCACGACGCGGCCGAGCATCTCCTCGCCGATCGGCACCGAGATGATGCGCCCCGTGCGCTTGACCTCGTCGCCTTCCTTGATCGCGGTGTACTCGCCGAGGAGGACCGTCCCGACGCTGTCTTCCTCGAGGTTCAGCGCGATGCCGAACACGCCGTGGGGAAACTGGAGCATCTCGCCCGCCATCGCGCGTTCGACGCCGTGGACCCGCGCGATGCCATCGCCGATGGACACGACGGTGCCCACCTCGGCGACGTCCACGTCCACCGCAAAGCTGCCAATCTGGTCGCGAATGATCTTCGAGATTTCTTCGGCCTTGATGTTCATGATGTCTGTAGCTGTTCTTTGAGTCGTTCGAGCTGGCGGGCGACGCTGCCGTCGTACACGGTGCTCCCGACGCGGGTCACGGCGCCGCCGATGATCGCCGGGTTCACGGTCGCCGTGAGCACCACCGTGCGGCCGGTCGCGCGCGCGAGGCCTTGCTCCAGCGCGGCGCGGCGCTCGCCCGGAAGCGGCACCGCGGTCGTGACCTCCGCGCGCACCACGCCCTGGTGCTGCATCAGCCGCTCGCGGTACGCCTCCGCGACGTCGGGCAGCAGCACGAGCCGGTCGCGGTCCGCGAGCATGAGCAGCAGTTTCGGCACCACCGCTGTCGCGATCCCGGACTGCGCGAGCAGCGCTTCGACCACGGCGCGCTTGCGCGCGGGGGGCACCGAGGGAGTCACGAGCGCCCGCTCGAGCGGCTCGTGCGCCGACACCATCGCGGCAAAGGCGGCCAGCTCGGTCCCGGCGCGCTCAGGGTCCGCTTCCCTGACCGCCACGTCGAACAGCGCGCGGGCGTAGCGGGCGGCGGCCGCACGGCTGGTCATCGGGCGCCCCCGAGTTGTGTCGTGTAGCGATCGAGCAGTCGCATCTGATCGTCCGGGGTGATCGTCTTCTCGATGCGGCGGCGGGCGACTCCGGTGGCCAGCTCCGCCGCCTCGTTCATCAGCGCGCGACGCGCGATGCGCACCTGCATGTCGACATCGCGGCGCATGTGCTCGAGCAGCCGCTCGCGGTCGGCCTCGGCGGCCGCCCGGATCCGCGCCTCCTCGGCGGCCACGTCCGCGGCGCCGCGCTGCCGGAGCGCCTCGAGCTCGCCGGGCAGGGCCGCCATCTTCCGTTCGATTTCCGCGAGCTGCGTTTCCGCCCGCCGGCGCAGCTCGGACGCGTTCACCAGCTCGCTGCGAATCTGCTCGCCGCGCGACGCGAGATAGCTCGCGATCGGCGAGCGCAGGAAGTACGCGAGGATGCCGGCGAGGATCGCGAAGTTCGCGAGCCGCGCGATGGTGGGCCAGATCCCTTCCGCGTGCTCCCCTTCCGCCGCATGGCCTTCGGCGGCTGCGCCTTCCACGACGGCTCCGGCGGGCTGGCCGTGCTGCTCGGGCGGGGACGCGTGCTCGGCGGCCGGCGCGGGCTGATGCGCCTGCGCGGCCGGCGCCGCGCCGGCGCTCGCCGCGACTGCAGAGAGGATCACGACACACGTGAAGAGGATTCTGCGAAGGTGCACGATCATCCTGCGATTGGGGTTCAGGAAGCCTGCCGGCCGAGAATGCGTTCGGCGGCCGCCGCTCCGAGCGACTCCGCGTCCCGGCGCAGCTTCTGGCGGGCCGCTTCGGCATCCGCCTTCACACGGTCCGAAGCGTCTGCCACCGCTTTCTCGACTTCGGCGCGCGTCTCGGCCAGCACGTGCTGCCGGCGCTCGAGCGCGACGCGCCGCATGTCATCCATCTGTTTGTACACGTCGCCGCGGGCGGCCGCCGTTCGCTGCTCGAACTCCGCCGTCGCCGCCTCGGCTCGAGCCGCCGCCGTGTCGGCCATTTCCCGCGCCGACCGGATCGCCTGCTCGCGCTGGTGCATCACGCGGGTGACCGGCCGAAGCAGCAGACGGTCGACGATTGCCGCGAGCAGCAGCACGAAAAAAATGACCCAGAACACCGACAGGTCGGGAAGCACTCACTCTCCTCCCGGACGGGTTCGTCCGCGTCCGGACAAAACATCAATTTATACCATACTTAGCGCACCGCCACGAGGTGCTCGGACGCCTCTTCGACGCGCCCAATGCGCCATACAGGCACTCCGGCATCGGCGAAACGGCGGGTCATTGCCGGCTCCGCGCCCTGCTCGACCGCAATCAACAGCCCGCCCGAGGTTTGTGGGTCATATAAGAGCGCCAGATGGGCACCGTTCGCTGAGGCGGCGCTGACCCGCTTGCCGAAATATTCGCGGTTCGCGCGCCCGCCACCCGGCACATTGTTCGGCGCGAGCTCGAGCGCGCCTTCGAGCAGCGGAATCGCGCCCACCTGCAGGACCAGAGTGCAGCGGCTCGCAGCCGCCATTTCCGACCCGTGGCCAACCAGCCCGAATCCGGTCACGTCCGTGCAGGCGTGCACGACGCCAGGCGCCGCCGCCCGGAGCAGGTCCGCGGCCGCCCGGTTCAGCGTTGTCATCGAGGCGATGGACGCCCGGACCGCCGCCTCGCCGGCTCGATTGAACTTCAGCGCGGTGGAAATCACGCCGGTGCCGAGCGGCTTGGTCAGCAGCAGCGCGTCGCCGGCGCGCGCGCCGGCGTTTCGGAGCACGCGCGCGGGATCAATTTCGCCGGTGACGGCGTACCCGAACTTGATCTCCGGATCCTGCACGGTGTGGCCGCCCAGGAGCACCACGCCAGCCTCGCGCAGCTTGTCATAACCGCCGCGGAAGATGGCCTGGATCGTTTCCGGGTCCGGCCCGCCGGCGAGCGGGAACCCGGCAATCGCGAGGGCGGTGAGCGGCCGTCCACCCATCGCGTAGATGTCGCTCACCGCGTTTGCGGCGGCGATCTGCCCGTAGACGTAGGGGTCGTCGACGATCGGAGTGAAGAAGTCCACGGTCTGCACGAGCGCCGGTCCCCCTGGCCACGCGTACACACCCGCATCGTCCGCGGTCCTGAAGTCGACCAGGACGCGTTCATCGGCGGGAACGGGCAGACCGCTCAGCACGTGAGCGAGCTCGCCAGCGGCGAGTTTGCTCGCTCAACCGGCGCAGGCGGCGTAATCGGTGAGGCGTTTCTTCATGATCCTCTCTGGCTCGAACCGACTGAATTCAGTCCGTCAATCGCTCGTACACCCTCTGCAGCTCCTCCTCGTCCTTGAACTCGATCTCCACGCGCCCTCCGCGCCCCTTCCTCAGGATACGCACGCGCGTGCCGAGCGCAAACCGGAGCTTCTCCTCGGCGGCGCGCGTGTTGGCGTCGGCCTCCCGGTCGCTCTTCTGTTTCGGCGCCGGCGCGGTGAGGCGCCGCACGAGCCGCTCGGTGTCGCGGACGGAAAGCTTGTGCTCGACGACCTCGCGCGCCGCGCGGCGCAGCGCGGCGGCGTCCTCGATGCCGAGCAGCGCGCGCGCGTGTCCCATCGTCAGGTCGCCCCGCGAGAGCTGCGAGATCACATCGTCGGGGAGCTTGAGGAGCCGGAGCACGTTGGCAATCGTCGAGCGCTCCTTTCCGACGGCGCCCGCGATCTGCTCCTGCGTCATCCTGAACTCGGACGACAGCCGCTGGTAGGCGCGCGCTTCCTCGACGGCGTTCAGGTCCTCGCGCTGGATGTTTTCGATGAGCGCCACTTCGAGCAGCTTCTCGTCCGGCACGTCGCGCACGATGACCGGCACCCGCAAGAGGCCGGCGCGCTGCGCCGCCCGCCACCGCCGCTCCCCGGCGATGATCTCGTAGCCGCGATCGCGCTTGCGCGCGACGATCGGCTGAATCACGCCGTTGGCGCGGATCGACTGCGCAAGCTCCTCGAGCCGCTGGTCGTCCATGTGAACGCGTGGCTGGAACGTGTTCGGCTCGAGGAGATCGATGTCGACTTCCGCGGGACGGCCCGACGGCGCCGCCGGCGCGGGCGCGTCGGGTATGAGCGCACTCAACCCGCGACCGAGCGCGTGGCGTTCTCTCTTTTCAGTCATGGTGCGGCTACCTTGCGGCGTTGGCCGGCGCCGCGGCCGCACGGCGTCCGAGCACTTCGCGCGCGAGCGCGAGGTAGGCTTCAGCGCCGCGCGATTTCACGTCGTACAGAATCACGGGCAATCCGTGGCTGGGCGCTTCGCCGAGCCGCACGTTGCGCGGGATCACGGTCTGAAACACTTTCTCCTGGAAGTACCCGCGGATATCCCGCGCGACCTGCTGGCCCAGGTTCGTGCGCTCGTCGTGCATCGTGAGCAGAACCCCCTCGATGTCGAGCGCAGGATTCAACGCGGCGCGCACGCGTTTCAGCGTCGAGACCAGCTCGGCGAGCCCTTCGAGCGCGAAGTATTCGCAGTTGAGCGGGATGAGCACGGCATCCGCCGCGACGAGCGCGTTCAGCGTCAGCAACCCGAGCGAGGGCGGGCTGTCGATGAAGATGTAGTCGTACTCGCCGCGCAGCGCCTCCATCAATCGCCGCAACCGGGACTCCCGGGCATCGAGCGCCACCAGCTCGAGTTCGGCCCCCGTCAGGTTGCGGTCGGCCGGAATAAGGTCCAGGCCTTTGACAGTGGAGCGGATGATGAAGGCGTGAGGATCGGAGAAGTGGTCCTCCTGGGTGAGCGCTTCATAGACCGTCCCCGCCTCGCCCGACTGCCCTTTCAGACCGACGCCGCTCGTCAGGTTCGATTGAGGATCCAGGTCGACGAGCAGCACGCGCTGATCCGCTAAAGCCAATGAAGCTGCGAGGTTAATGGCTGTGGTGGTTTTCCCGACCCCACCTTTTTGGTTCGCGACGGCGATGATGCGGGCAGGCAAATTGGTTGTTCGCCCTATTGTAATTGTTCAGGTGGAACCGGTCAGTCGCGTTCCACGTGGAACACCGTACTACGGGATTCGGAGTTTTTCCAGTACGGTCAGGACGGACTCAACCGTGAGCGGCAGAGTTTCCTTCCACCGGAGCGGGGGAACGAGCCACGGAGGCTGGCCGTCCCCCATAGGGCCCCCGAAAAGGAACAGCCGGCCGGCCGGGCGAACGAACGCCTGCAGCCCCGCCAACGTCCGGGCGTCGGTCCTCACGGCGCGCAGCGTGAGAAGGTCAAACGTCTCATGAAACTCGGGGCGGGAGAGCAACTCCTCGAACCGAGCTGTTTCGACGGAACCGCCGGCTCCCAACTGGCGCAGGGCTTCGCGCAGGAACGCAGATTTGCGCGCTTTGGACTCGACCATGACCAGCCGGATTTGCGACGCCGCCAGCATGAGCGGAATCCCAGGCGATCCTCCGCCCGATCCGATGTCAATGGCTCTGGCGTCCCCATTTCCCACGTGGCGTGCGGCGACGAGAGGCTCGATCAGCAGCCGGTCGACCGCCTCGTCTGGCGCGTCCGGTGTGAGAGACGTGAGGTTGATCTTGGCGTTCCAGCGGAAAAGCAGGTCGAAGTAGGTCCAGAGGCGGGAGGGGAGGTCGCCGTTCAGCGTCAGGCCGGCACGCTTCGCTCGGCGCGCCAGCCGCTGGCCGAACTCCTTCTGCGTCACACCGTCCGCTCCACCGGCGCGGATCGCTCGAGGTGCCGGGCCAAGATGGCGACGGCCGCCGCCGTGACGCCAGGAATGCGCTGCGCCTGCCCAAGCGTGGACGGGCGGATCTCGGCGAGCCGTTGCACCATTTCGCGCGACAAGCCTGGCAGCCCGTCATAACGGAAATCTTCTGGAATTCCGCGACGGTCGTACTTCCGCGCCCTTTCGATCTCGCTCTGCTGGCGTTTCAAATAGCCCTCGTACTTCAGGTCGATCTCGATAGTACTCGCATCGAGGGTCCCGTCGTGCTCGCTGATTTCAAGGCTCACCGCCCCGGATGCCCGTAGATCATCGAGCGAGACCTCCGGGCGCCGCAGCGCCTGGGTCGCCGGAATGCGATCGCCGCCGACAGCCACGACCGCCCGATCCAGCGCGGCGCGGTTTCGCTCGCAACGCTGCCGCCTCGCCTCGAAGCGTTCCCACCGCTGGTCGTCCACGAGCCCGATTTCGCGGCCGCGCGGCGTCAACCGCAGATCCGCGTTGTCGGTGCGGAGCAGCAGCCGATACTCGGCGCGTGAGGTGAACATCCGGTACGGCTCGAGGCACCCGCGCGCGGTCAGGTCATCGATCAGGATGCCAACGTACGCCTCGTCGCGCCCGAGCACGAGCGGCGCTCCCCGGATTTTCGCCTGCGCCGCGTTGATCCCCGCGATAATCCCCTGGGCGGCCGCCTCTTCGTAGCCAGACGTGCCGTTGATCTGGCCGGCAAGATACAACCCGGCAATCCGCTTGGTCTCGAGCGTCGGCTTCAACTCGGTTGGCTGGATGAAGTCGTACTCGACCGCGTAGCCCGGACGGATCATCACGGCATCGTAGAGGCCGGGCAGCGCGCGAACGAGCGATTCCTGGACGTCGCGCGGCAGGCTCGTCGAAAAGCCGTTCACGTAGATCTCGTCGACGCCGATGCCTTCCGGCTCCAGGAAAATCTGGTGTCGCTCGCGGTGCGCGAACCGCATCACTTTGTCTTCGAGGGAAGGGCAGTAGCGCGGCCCGATCCCCGCAATCTGGCCGTTGTACAGCGGCGACCGCCCGATGTTCGCCCGAACGAGATCGTGCACTCGCTCGGTCGTGTAGAGCACGTGACAGCAGACCTGCTCGCGCTCGATGCGGCCGCTCGTGAACGAGAACGGCACAATCGGATCGTCGCCAGGCTGCGGTTCGAACCTCGAGAAATGAATGCTTCCGCGATGCAGCCGCGGCGGCGTCCCGGTCTTGAGCCGCCCCCATCGGAAGCCGAACGACTTCAGCGACTCAGATAGCTTGCAGGCGGCCGGCTCGCCCGCCCGCCCCGCAACGTACCGTTCGGGCCCGATGTGAATCAGCCCGTTGAGAAAAGTGCCGGTCGTGACGATCAGCGTCGAGCAGGCACACGCTTCGCCATCCTCGAGCGCCAGCCCCGTGATGCGTCCGCCGTCAACGAGAATGCGCCCGGCCTTTCCGTAAATCCACTCGATGTTCGGCTCCTGCTCGAGCCGCGCGCGCACCCACTGGCTGTACCGGCGCTTGTCTGCCTGGGCGCGCGGTGACCAGACCGCCGGGCCGCGGCTCCGGTTGAGCAACCGGAATTGGATGCCGGTCGCGTCGATCGCCTGGCCCATGAGGCCGCCGAGCGCGTCGATCTCGCGCACGAGATGCCCCTTGGCGGTCCCACCGATTGCCGGGTTACAGGGCATGTGCGCCACGGTTTCAGGCGACAGCGTGCACAAGCCCACCCGCCGTCCCATTCGGGCCGCCGCGTGCGCCGCCTCGCACCCCGCGTGGCCGGCGCCAATGACGATGACGTCGTAGTGAGCTTTCATTTGACAATTACTTTCCAATGCAAAACCTGCTGAAGATTGCTTCCAGCAGATCGTCCGCCGATCGGTGCCCGGTCACTTCCTCCAGCGCGCCCCGCGCCTCGTGGAGATCGGCAAGCACCAGCTCCTCGTACGCCTGCGAGGCGGCCGCCGCGCGCGCGCGCCGCAGCGGCTCGAGCGCCCGCTCCAGCAGCGCGAGGTGGCGGATGTTGGTGACCGCAGCGGTCTCGCCCGGCTCGGCCGCGCCGGCGGCGCCCGCGATTGCCGCGCGCAAGCCGTCGAAGCCGCCGCCCGTCCGCGCGGAAACGGCCACGACGCGCGGATGCGGGAGCGCGGAGGCCGTCCACGCCGCCGGCAGATCGCTCTTGTTCGCGACGATCACTCGCGGCAATGCGGCCGTGCGATCGAGCAGCGCACGATCCTCGCTGGTGAGCGGCTCGCTTGCGTCGAGCACGAGCGCGAGGAGGTCCGCCGCGCGCACGCTGTGTTCCGCGCGCCGGACTCCTTCCGCTTCGACCGCGTCGAGTACGTCGCGCAGGCCGGCCGTGTCCACGAGGCTGACGGCAAAGCCCCCGATGTCCACGATCTCGCTGATCAGGTCGCGCGTCGTTCCCGGCGTCTCGCTCACGATCGCGCGATCCGCGCCAGCGAGCCGGTTGAAGACGCTCGACTTGCCGACATTCGGCCGTCCCACGATCGCCAACGTCAGCCCCTCGCGCAGCAGCCGCCCGCGGCGTCCGTCGCGCGCAAGCGCCTCCACCGCGCCGGCGATCGCGTCGATGCGCGACGCCGCCTCGTTTCCTTCGACGAACCGATAGCCCTCTTCCGGAAAATCGAGAGAGGCTTCGAGCCGGACGACGAGATCCAGGAGCAGCGTGTCGATTTCCGCGATCCGGGTCGTCAGCGTTCCATCGAGCTGATCGAACGCGACTTTCGCCTGGAGCGGCGTGGAGGCCGCGACCAGATCGGCCACCGCTTCGGCCTGCACCAGGTCGAGGCGGCCGTTGAGAAATGCGCGAAGCGTGAACTCTCCGCGGTTCGCCGGCCGCGCGCCGCCGGTCACCGCTGCCGCGACAACCTGCCCCAACAGTACCGGGCTGCCGTGCGCGCTGATCTCGACGACGTCCTCGCCGGTGTAGGACGCGGGGCCGGGGAAGAAGGTGACGACCGCGTGATCGATTGGCCCGCGGCTCGGCAGCACGAGACGCGTGAATGTCGCGTGACGGGGGGCGAGGCTCGCGCCCTTCTCGACAAGCTGCCCAGCGATCGAGCGGGCGCCCGGGCCGCTCAGCCGGACAACGCCGATCCCGCCACGCCCTGGCGGTGTCGCGATCGCCACGATCGTGTCGTTCGTCATCCGACCTGGTGCCGGCCTCTGGTACCTGGTACCCGGCCTCTATTTTCTTGCCGAGATAATCACCGTCTTCATGAACGCGTCGCCGACGCTCTCCGAAGACACGTCAGGATGCTGCGCGACGTGCAAGTGCACGAGGCGGCGGTGGAACGGATTGAGGGGCCCGATCTCCTGCGGCTCCTTCGTCGTCCGCGCCCGTTCGATGAGGTAGTCCGTCATCTGCCGGAGCTCCGCCTCTTTTCCCCGGCGATAGCCGAGGCAGTCCACGACGAAGTGCCGCTCGCCCGCCGGACCGCGCCGGAACGCGGTGTTCACGACGTGCTGGATCGCGTCGAGCGGCTCTCCTTTCCGGCGGAGCAGCACCTCGCCGCCGGGGCCCGAGAGATCCACCCGTGTATGGTCTTCCCGGTCTTCAAGCGTGATGGTCAGCGAGAGGCCGAGCGCACCGGTGAGGTCCTTGAGAAACGCCGTCAGCTTGTCGTGGAGGTCGTTCGCCATGTCTGCTCACTGTGCCTGGTCGCTCTTGCCGGATCCGACCTTCTTCACCCTGCGCTCGGCTGCGGGACGCAGCGTGTGCTGCGGAGGCGGCCCGATCAGCCGGTTGGTGAGCAATTGCTGGCCGATCGCCCAGAGATTGCTGATCAGCCAATAGAGCACCACCCCGGAGGGCGCCCACAGGAAGAAGAAGGTGAACATGATCGGGGTGAACATGAAGATCTTCTGCTGCACCGGGTCCACGTTCATCGGCGTGAGCTTCTGCTGCCAGAACATCGTGCCGCCCATCAGGACCGGCGTGATGTAGAGCGGATCGTGCAGCGAGAGATCGTGAATCCAGCCGAACCACGGCGCGCCCCGCAGCTCGATCGCGACGGTCAGGAGCGCGTAGAACGCGAACAGCACCGGGAAGGTGAGCAGCATCGGCACGCATCCGCTGGCCGGGTTCACTCCCTTCTCGCGGTAGAGATTCATCATCTCCACGTTCATCTTCTGCCGGCCGGGATCGGTCATTTTCAACTTCGCATACCGATCCTGGATGGCCTTCACCTGCGGCTGGATCTCCTGCAGCTTGCGCATGGAGACCACGCTCTTGTGACGGAGCGGGAACATCACCAGGTTGATGAGCACCGTCAGGATGATGATCGACCAGCCGTAGTTGCCGACGCTCCCGTTGACCCACTTCAGCGCGCGCAGCAGCGGGACGACGAGCCATGCGAACATGCCGAAATCAATCGCGCGCGTCATGTTGCGGTCGATCGACGCGAGCACGTCGAAGTCCTTCGGGCCGAGGAACAGCTGTTCGTTTTCAGGCGCAGACGCAAACCGGCCCGTGTACTGGACGAAGCGCTGCGATTCCTTCTCGGTCGCACCGCCGACCAGCAGCGGCCGGTATTCGAGCCGAACGGCCTTGCGCGGCATCAGGATGGCCGTGAGGAAATAGTGATCGTCGGCCCCCCCAAAGGTGAAGTTGCCTTCCTCCACCGTGGGATTGCCGAGCTTGCCGGCGTCGACGCGTGAAACTTTGGTGTCTTTCGCGTAGATCGCCCGCGGCAACGTGTAGCTGCCGCCACCGGTGAGGTTCCGGCCGCTGCCGAGGGCCGGCCCGAACGTGATCGTCGGATTCAGCGGCCGTCCTTGCTGCTCGGCTGTAATGGAAAAGTTCAGCACGTACGGTTTCGAGCCGAAGGAGAACACCTTCCTGGCGTGAAGGCCCGCTTGGTCCGTGTACTCGAACGTCAAGGTTTGCCCTGCCGGCGAACCGCCCAGCGTCGGCCGATACAGGGCGCCGCTCAGTACCGTCGAGATCGACTTGTCGTCGAATGCCAGGTCGAACGGCAGCTTCGCGTCCGGAGGGAGTCTCTGCGGAACCAGTTCGAGCTGGCGCCCGTTCTCCGTGTAGCGCTTGAGCGTCCACCGCTTCAGGACCGCGCCGCGCGACGAGAACACCGCGCGTATCGAGTCGTTCTCGAGCACGACGTCGCGGGCGGCCTGGTCGGCCACGAGCGGGGCGGCGGCAGGAGCCGGAGGCTCCGAAGGGGCGACGGCCGTACCGGGAGCAGGCGTCGTTTTGCCGTCCGGCTGCTGCTGCTCGGCCGGCGCAGCCGGCGTCGCGGTTGGTGACGGCTGGGGAGCCGGCACAAGCGCCTGGTAAGCGTAAATTACCAGGAATGAAAGAAATACGGCGATCAGTACCCGCTTTTCCATCGACCTACAGGCACAGGATCGTGCCCGCCCTCACAAAGAGGGTGGCACCGGCTCAACCGCCTGGCGGCCAGCCAGCCCCCGCGCAGAACTCCGTGTCGCATCACTGCTTCACTGGCGTAGTCGGCGCACGAAGGCAGGAACCGGCAGGATCCTGTAAATAATTGTGAAAACAGCAGCTTATAGACACGAAGCGCCGCAATGGCCACGCGTGCCGGGAAGCTAGGCGCGAGCTCGCTTGGCATGGCGCTGTCGTATGTGGCGGTAATCGGCCTCGAGAGCGGCAAAATCGACATCAGGCAGCTCGGGCTTCGGGATCACGACGATATCCCAGCCAGACCCTGACCGCTTGTTCAGCCGAAAGATCTCTCGAATCAGGCGTTTAGCCTTGTTTCTTCGCACCGCCCCGCCGATTCGGCGGGACGCGATGATGCCCAGCCGGTCGTGGGAAAGGCCGTTGGCCAGGAACAACACGGTCATGTAACGGCCCGATTTTCTAGCGCCAAGCTCGTGGACGCGCTGGAACTCCGGCCGCCGGCGAATCCGTTCGCGGGGCCGGAGGGACCGGGCAGGAGCGGGGACAGGCCCCTGGGTCACGTGCTCACAAAGCCAGGCGTTTGCGGCCCTTCGCACGGCGCCGTTTCAGCACGAGTCTGCCGTTCTTGGTGCTCATCCGCACGAGGAATCCATGGGTCCGCTTGCGGCGGCGGTTGTTCGGCTGATACGTTCTTTTCATTGCGTGTCCCCGGCCCGATGACGTCTATGAGGGCGAAACATGAATAGTATCGGAGGCTTCTGAGCACTGTCAACGCAGATAGGTCCGCGTTGCGACCCCTCTGTCCGTGTGCTAGATTGACCGTCCTCCCGTTTCGCCGGCCCGGTAGGGTCTCCCCCCAAGTTTTCCACAACTGTGGAAAAAGATGTGGAAAAGGCCCACAAAATGAGGCGAAAGTCGGGCAGAAGCCGTACCCATGACAGGCCCTAACATCTGGGATCAGGTTCTGACCTGCATTGAAGCCAAGGTCAACCGGCACAGCTTCCTGACCTGGTTCCAGCCCACCGCGTTCGTCTCCGAAAGCGGCGGGTCCATCACGGTCTGTGTGCCCAACCCCCTGTTTCGAGACTGGCTGGTCAAGCACTATGCGGCCGTCATCGACGAGGCGCTCGCCGAAGTCGGCCGCAAAGGATCGACGGTCGAGTTCGTCATCGACGACGGGAAGCCGCGAGCGGCCCCGTTTGCGGCGGGGGATCCGCCGACGCCGGCGATCGACCAGCCGCTGATCACGAGTCCAGCCGGTCTGAATCCCCGCTACACGTTCGACACGTTCATCGTCGGGCCCTCCAATCAGTTCGCACACGCCGCGTCGCGCGCCGTCGCCGAAGCACCGTCGCGCTCGTACAACCCGCTGTTCATCTACGGAGGGGTGGGTCTCGGCAAGACGCACCTGATGCACGCGATCGGGCACTACGTGCTGACGAACGCGCGCGGCCTGAAGCTGACGTACATCTCGTCCGAGCGGTTCATGAACGAGATGATCAACGCGGTCCGGTACGACAAGATCCTGGACTTCCGCGAGCGCTATCGCAGCGTGGACGTCCTTCTCGTCGACGACGTCCAGTTTCTCGCCGGCAAGGAAGGAACGCAGACCGAGTTCTTCCACACGTTCAACTCGCTCTACGATTCACAGAAGCAGATTGTCATCTCGAGCGACTGTCCTCCCCATGAAATTCCGTCGCTCGAGGAGCGCCTGCGCTCGCGGTTCGAGTGGGGCCTCATCGCGGACATCCAGCTCCCCGATCTTGAAACCAAGGTCGCGATTCTCAAGCGCAAGGCGGAAGCGGAAGCTGTCCCGCTGCCCGATGACGTGGCGATCTACATCGCGGGGAAGATCAAATCGAACATCCGTGAACTCGAAGGGTCGCTCATCCGGCTCATCGCATACGCGTCGCTGACGGGGCGCGAGATTTCGCTGTCCCTCGCGCAGGAAGTGCTCAGGAAGGTGCTGGGCCACGAGGAGAAGGCGGTCACGATCGAGCAGATTCAGAAGTTCGTGTCCGAGTTCTACCAGTTGAAGTTCGGCGATCTGAAGTCGCGCAACAACGCCAAGTCCGTGTCGATGCCGCGCCAGATCGCGATGTATTTGTGCAAGGCCCTCACAAACGCGTCGCTTCCGGAAATCGGCAAGAGCTTCGGCGGCAAGCACCACTCGACCGTCATTCACTCGATCCGGAAGATCGAGGAGCTGCGCAGGACCGACCAGGATTTCAACAGCCAGATCACCGGTTTCATCGAGTCTTTCCGGTAGTCCAGCGGGTTTTCCACAGTGTTCTCTCCGGCGAGGTGTGGGTGTTCTGTCGATGATCTGCGGGCCTGATTTTGTCCGCCGTACGTGGCCGGAGCATGCGCACCCGCACCCCGGATCCGTGCACAGCCTAATTTATTGATTTTCAAGGATTAAGTGGCTGCCGTCCGCTTTTCAACAGCACCTAATTCTTGATATACTTTTTATTCTATTTTCTAGACGATTATTGGAAATACAAGGCCGCCACGAGGCCACCCGCGCCGCAGTGACAACCGCCGCAACAGTGGCGGTGAACTGAGTTGCACATTGAAGAAATACAGGGCCACGAAACAGGCGGCCCCGCGAGGAGACGAATGGAACTTGTTGTACGCAAAAATGATCTACTCCGCGAACTTCAGTTGTTCCAGGGGATCGTCGAGCGCAAGAACACGATTCCGATCCTCGCCAACGTGCTGATCGAAGCCGAAGGGAGCACAGTGAGGATGGCCGCGACCGACCTTGAAGTCGGCCTTCGCAGCCAGTGCGACGCGTCGGTGTCCAAGGGGGGATCGCTGACGCTCCCTGCGAAGAAGCTGTACGAGATCATCAAGGCGCTGCCCGAGACGGACGTTCGCATCGAGGAGGATCGCAACGGCGTGAAGGTCGCCGCCGATCGCTTCGACTCGCGCATGCAGACCATGGCGCGCGACGATTTTCCGACGCTGCCGGAGTCGAAGGGCGCGATGGACGCGCTCAAGCGCGATGACCTGCGACAGATGATTGCGCGGACGCAGTTTGCGATCACGGGCGAAGATACCCGCTACTACCTGAACGGCGCGTTGTTCATCATCCGGGCGGACGCCATGAGCCTGGTGGCCACCGACGGCCATCGTCTCGCGCTCGTCACGATGCCGCGCGAGAAGGCGAAGGGGCGCAAGGCGGACGACGAGACGCGCGTGATTCTGCCGCGCAAAACGCTCTCGGAGCTCGGCCGGCTGCTCGCCGAGGGGGAAGGCGACGTCAGCTTCGAGAAAGGTGAGAATCACCTGTTCTTCGAGGTTGGCGGACGGCTCCTCATCTCGCGCATGATTGACGGGCAGTTCCCGGCCTTCGAGCGCGTCGTGCCGAAGGGCAACGACAAGCGCGTGGAGTTCGACCGCGACCGCCTCACGAGCGCTGTGCGTCGCGTCGCGCTGCTCTCGAACGAACGCTCGCGCGCCGTGCGGTTCCAGGTTGACACCGGCAGGATCGAGATCACGTCCAGCAGCCCCGAATTCGGTGAGGCGCGCGAGGTGATCATCGTGGACTACCCCGGCCCGTCGCTGCAGATCTGCTTCAACGCGCAGTATGTCCTCGACTTCCTCGCCGTCGTTGAAACCGACATGGTGGCGCTGGAGTTCAAGGACGAGATGAGCCAGGCGGTGATGAAACCGGTCGGCGCCGACGGCTACGAGTATACGTACGTGATCATGCCGATGCGGATCTGAACCATCGAATGTCTGTGCCCGAACAGGAAATCAACCAACACCCAGACGCCGCGGCCGTCGACGATTACGGGGCCGACAAGATCAAGGTCCTGGAGGGGCTCGAAGCGGTCCGCACGCGGCCCGCGATGTACATCGGGTCCACCGGGCCGCTCGGCCTCCATCATCTCGTGTACGAGATCGTCGACAACTCGATCGACGAGGCCCTCGCCGGCTATTGCGATCAGATCAACGTCACGATCCACATCGACGGGTCGATCACCGTCGTGGACAACGGGCGCGGGATCCCGGTGGACCGGCACGCGAGCGGCAAGTCCGCCGCGGAAGTCGTGCTGACCGTGCTGCACGCCGGCGGCAAGTTCGACAACGAGAGCTACAAGGTCTCGGGCGGGCTGCACGGCGTCGGCGTCTCGGTGGTCAACGCGCTCTCCGAGACGCTCGAGCTCGAGATCTGGCGCAACGGCGCGGTGTATCAGCAGTCGTACGAGCGCGGGAAGCCGCAGAAGGACATCGAGGTCACCGGCACCACGAAGCGGCGCGGCACCAAGGTCACCTTCAAGCCCGACCCGGAGATCTTCGAGACCCTCGATTTCAGCTTCGACACGCTGGCGCAGCGCCTGCGCGAGCTCGCCTTTCTGAACGGCGGCATCACCATCAGCCTCGATGACGAGCGCGACGGCAAGGCGCACAAGTTCCACTACGAGGGGGGCATCAACTCGTTCGTGCAGTTCCTCAACACGAACAAGGCGCCGGTGCACGACAAGCCGATTTACATGCGCGGCGAGCGCGACGGCATCGACGTCGAGATCTCCCTGCAGTGGAACGACGGCTACACGGAGACGATCTACACCTTCGCGAACAACATCAACACGCATGAAGGCGGCACGCATCTCTCCGGGTTCCGCGCCGCGCTGACGCGCACGGTCAACTTCTACGCCACGAAGAACAATCTGGCGAAGGACCTCAAGGAAAGCATCGGCGGCGACGACATCCGCGAAGGGCTGACGGCGATCATCAGCGTGAAGATCCCGCGGCCGCAGTTCGAGGGTCAGACCAAGACCAAGCTGGGCAACACCGAGGTCAAGGGCATCGTCGAGGCGATCGTCAACGACAGGCTTGGCGCGTACCTCGAGGAAAACCCGAACGTTTCGAAGCGCATTGTGGCCAAGTCGGTGGACGCCGCGCGGGCGCGCGAGGCCGCGCGGAAGGCGCGCGACCTGGTGCGCCGCAAGGGGGCGCTCGACAACAGCTCGCTCCCCGGCAAGCTCGCCGACTGCCAGGAGCGCGACCCGGCCCAGAGCGAGCTGTATATCGTCGAGGGAGAGTCCGCGGGCGGCTCCGCGAAGCAGGGGCGCGACCGGCGGTTCCAGGCGATCCTGCCGATCAAGGGCAAGATCCTCAACGTCGAGCGGGCGCGGTTCGACAAGATGCTGAGCAGCGACGAGATCAAGACGATGATCGCGGCGCTCGGCTGCGGCATCGGCGACGAGGACTTCGACCTCGCGAAGCTGCGGTACCACCGCATCATCATCATGACCGACGCGGACGTGGACGGCTCCCACATCCGCACGCTCCTGCTCACGTTTTTCTACCGCCAGATGAAGGCGCTCATCGACAACGGCTACGTCTATATCGCGCAGCCGCCGTTGTTCCGCGTGAAGCGCGGGAAGACCGAGACGTTCATCAAGGACGAACGCGACCTCGAGTCGTACCTGGTCCGGCGCGCCACCGAATCGCGCGTGGTGAAACTGCCGGATGGGACCGAGCTGTCTGGTGTGGAGCTCGAGCGCCGGCTCCAGAAGATGATGGCGTTCCGGAAGTACGTCCAGGTCGTCGAGCGGCGGGGGCTCTCGCGCGAGGTGATTGTCGCGCTGCTCGAGCGCGGCGGCCGCGACCGCGGGTTTTTCGGCAACAAGGCCGAAGTTGACGCACTCGCCGCCTCGCTCGCGACCGACCACCGCGGCGTCGACGTGCAGCCCGACGAGGAGCACCAGGCGTATGCGATTGCCGTGGAGGACCGCTCCAGCGGCTACCCGCGTCACTACCGCATCGACCTTGATTTCGTCACGACCGGCGAGTTCCGCACGCTGGCCGGCAGCTACCAGGACGTCAAGGGCATCAAGGGCCCCATCGTCGTATCGGCCACCGGCCACCAGGAGGAAGAGGCGCCCGAGGAGACCGCCTCCACCGACCCGACGACGCACGGGGGCGTTCCGGTGGACACCGCCACGAAGCTGGCTGCCGAGCCGAAGCCGTCGAGCGGCCTGCCGCGCCGGAGCGCGCAGCGTGAAGGGGGGGACGTCCGCCTCGAGTCGCTCGACGAGCTGGTGGAGTACTTCGTGGACGCGGGCAAGAAGGGGATTGCCGTCAATCGCTACAAGGGCCTCGGCGAGATGAACCCCGAAACGCTCTGGTCCACGACGATGAAGCCGGAGATGCGGACGCTGCTGCAGGTGCGCGCCGAGGATCACACGGAGGCGGACCTGATGTTCACGACGCTCATGGGCGACCAGGTGGAACCGCGCCGGAAGTTCATCGAAGAGAACGCGCTCGATGTGAAGAACCTCGATGTCTGACTTCGCTGCCTCGAAGATCCCCGTCGCGATCGAAGACGAGATGAAACGCTCGTACATGGATTACGCCATGAGCGTCATCATCGGGCGAGCGCTGCCCGACGTCCGCGACGGCCTCAAGCCGGCGCACCGCCGCGTGCTGTACGCGATGCGGCAGATGGGTCTCGCGTCCAACCGCGCGTACCGCAAGTGCGCGAAGATCGTCGGCGAGGTCATCGGCAACTACCATCCGCACGGCGACACCTCCGCCTACGACACCCTCGTCCGCCTGGCGCAGGACTTCAACATGCGCTACCCGCTGGTGGACGGGCAGGGAAACTTCGGATCGGTGGACGGGGATCCTCCCGCCGCGTACCGCTACACCGAGGCGCGCCTGCAGAAGCTCGCCGAAGAGATGATGGCGGATCTCGACAAGGAGACCGTCGACTTCGTCCCGAACTTCGACGAGACTACCGAAGAGCCCACGGTGCTGCCGACGCCGTTCCCCAACCTGCTGGTGAACGGATCGGCCGGAATCGCGGTGGGCATGGCCACCAACATCCCGCCGCACAACCTCCGCGACGTGGTCGAAGCCGCCATCGCGCTCGTCGAGCACCGCAAGGAATCACGCGAGGCGAAATTCCGCCACGTCATCCGCGCGGTTCCAGGCCCCGACTTTCCGACCGGCGGCATCGTCGTCGGCCGCCAGGGCATCTTCCAGGCGTACCAGACCGGGCGAGGCGCCATTACCATTCGCGCGCGGGCGACCGTGGAGAGCAACGCCCGGGGTGACAAGCAGTCGATCGTCATCACCGAGATTCCCTACCAGGTGAACAAGGCGCGGCTGATCGAGAAGATCGCGGAGCTGGCCCGCGAGAAGGTGATCGAGGGAATCTCCGATCTGCGGGACGAGTCGGACCGCGAGGGGATGCGGATCGTCGTCGAGCTGAAGCGCGGCGAGGTGCCGGACGTCGTCCTCAACAATCTGTACAAGCACACGCCGCTGCAGAGCACGTTCGGCATCATCATGCTGGCGATCGTCGGCGGCCGCCCGCGCGTCCTGAGCCTGCTCGACATCCTCGAGCGGTTCGTGGAGTTCCGGCGCGAAGTGGTCCGGCGCCGCACCGAGTTCGAGCTGCGGAAGGCGGAGGCGCGCGCCCACATCCTCGAGGGATTGAAGATCGCGCTCGACCGCCTGGACGAGGTGATCAGGCTGATTCGGGGCTCGAGAACGCCCGCCGAGGCCCGCGACGGCCTCATGACGCAGTTCGGGCTCTCACAACTGCAATCGCAGGCGATCCTCGACATGCAGCTCCAGCGCCTCACGGGCCTGGAGCGGCAGAAGATCGTGGACGAGCTGCTGGAGCTGCTGAAGACGATCGAGCGGCTGCGCGCCGTTCTGTCGAGCGAGGAGCTGCTGCTCGGGATCGTGGTGCAGGAGCTGAAGGGGATCCAGGAGAATTACGGCGACGAGCGGCGCACGGAGATCATCGAGGAGTCCGGCGAGTTCCGGATCGAGGACCTGATTGCCGAGGAGGACATGGCGATCACGGTCACGAACACCGGCTACATCAAGAGGACGGCGATCTCGTCGTACCGCAAGCAGGGGCGTGGCGGCAAGGGGCGCATCGGCATGCGGACGCGTGAAGAGGACTTCGTCACCCACCTCTTCGTCGCCTCCACGCACGCCTACATCATGATTTTCTCGGACCGCGGTCGCGCCTACTGGCTGCGGGTCCACGAGATCCCGGACGTCGGCCCGGACGGGCGGGGGAAGGCGATCGCGAACCTGGTCTCCATGGAGGAGGGTGAGCGAATCGCGGCCCTCCTGGCCGTTCGCGAGTTCCCGGCCGACGAGGGCCAGGGCTTTATCGTGATGGGCACCCGGCACGGCGTCATCAAGAAGACCGGCCTGTCGCTGTTCCGGAATCCCAGGAGCGGTGGCATTATCGCCATGGGCATCGAGGAAGGGGACTCGGTGATGGCGGTCGCGCAGACCTCCGGCGCCGATGAAATTTTCATCGGCACGCGGGACGGAATGGCGATACGCTTTCCGGAGTCAGACGTTCGTTCGATGGGCCGGACCGCGTTCGGCGTCCGCGGCATCTCGCTGCGCGACGGCGACGAAGTGGTCGCGATGGAGGTGGTGCGCCAGGGGGGCACGCTGCTGACCGTGACCGAGCATGGCTACGGCAAGCGGACGGAAATCGACGAATACCGGCTGCAATCGCGCGGCGGGCTGGGCATCATCAACATCCAGACCACCGATCGGAACGGGCGGGTCGTCGGTGTGGCGTACGTCGTGAGCGGCGACGAGCTCATGCTGATCAGCCAGCAGGGCAAGGTGATCCGGATGTCGACCGACGACATTCGCATCATCGGTCGCGCCACGCAGGGCGTGCGCCTGATTGAGACGGAGGAGAACGACAAGGTCGTGTCCATCGCCCGCCTCGAGGAAGAAGCGGAACGCGAGGCGGACGAGGGCACGCAACCGCCGCCGGAGAACGGCGGCGCCTAAGGAGCGCCACGCGCGTCCTGGAGGAGGTTGTCATGCCGCGACGGTTCGTGCTCACGGTCGCTGCGGCGCTTGCCGCGGTCTCCGCACTCGTTTCTGCATCTGCCTGCTCGGGCTACTCCGGCGAGCAGCAGATTCTTCGGAAATACTTCCAGGCCAACCAGCTCCGCGACCAGTCCACGGTCGGGAACGTCGCCACCGTCGAGTTCGATGCGACGACGGACGGCACCGTTCAGAGCTTCGACGTCACCGGCGTCAGCGAAGAGCGGCGCCGGACGCTGAACATCCGCCAGTACGCGGAGGAGTTCCGGAAGGCCAAGGAGGACAACGACGCGTTCAGCAAGGAAGTCAACAAGTACCAGAAGGACAACGCACAGGAGATCGACCGCGTGACGCGCGCCGCCGGGCAGAACAAGCCGCTCCGCGGGAAGGATGCCGAGCTGCACGCGTCGTGGTCCAAGTGGGTGGCCGATCGCGTCGAGCACACGCAGCGGCTCGCCGAGACCCGCCGCAAGCTGTCGACGGAAACCAGGGTCGCCGAGCTGAGCACGTTCAACTCGCTCAAGCCGATCGACATGACCGAGTACGACGGCGAGCTGATCTCCAAGGACGTGACGGTCACCGCGAAGGTCAAGAAGCCGCAGGGGGAAGTCGTCGACCGCATCCTCGTGGTGACGATGGAGAAGGCGACGCTGAAAGGCCCGGCCGGCGAGCGCGACGGCCGCTGGATCATCACCGACATCAAGGGGAAATAGCCGTCGCGCGATCGCGCTGCGCGATGCTCGTGGCGCTCCTCACCGTGGCATGCGGCGGCCGCGCGGAAGAACACCTTCTGCGCGGCTACTTCGACGCGTGCGCCGCGGCGGACGACGTCGCGCTGGCAAACGTCGCCCTGGTCACGCTCGATCCGAAGCGCGATGGCGCCGTCGGGCATTTCCGCCTGGCCGGCATCAGCGCTCCGCGACGGCGCCCCGCCTCGACCAGCTCTCATGTCACCCGCCTGAGCCTGGCCGATCCCCTGCACTCACACGACGACACGACCGCCACCCTGGTCAGCAGGACGGTGACGCTGCGCGCGCAGGTCCATCGCGCGGGGACGGTCGCGGAGCGGCCGATCGAGGTCACGATTGAGCGCGCGGAGACGGGCGGCGCCGTCGGACGCTGGATTGTCGTCAGGCTCGTTCTAGACGGGCGTATCGTGCCAGCAGCTTCTTCTGGCCGACAGTCAGGAACCGCACCGTGATCTTCTCGTCGTCGTTATGGGCTTCGACGGACACCACGGTGCCCACGCCGAACTGCGGATGCCGCACCCGCATGCCGGCTTTCACGCCGGACAGCGACGACTGGTCCTCGTCCTCGTACACGTAGGTCCCCTTGGCGGCGGGTTCCTCGTGCCAGCGGTCCGGCCGGCGGCCGCGGCGCCCGTAGGGGTTGGTGCGGAACTCGTAATGTGAGTGCGCGAACGATTCCTGTGTGGGGGCGGCCCACGCCGGCGTCATGACCTTCAGCAGGTCCGGGGGCATTTCCGCGATGAAGCGGGACGGCTGCGTGCCCTGGTACTCGCCGAACACCCGTCGGCGCGCCGCGCCCGTCAGCACGAGCCGGGCCTGCGCCCGCGTCATGCCGACGTAGCAGAGGCGCCTCTCCTCTTCGAGCTCCTCGAGGTCGTCGCTCGATCGCGAGTGCGGGAAGAGTCCCTCTTCGAGGCCGGCGAGCACGACCACCGGAAACTCGAGCCCCTTGGCCGCGTGCATCGTCATCATCCAGACGCGGGCGTCGCGGTTGCCCGCCTCCTCGTCCGCTTCCGAGAGGAGCGACAGCCGGTCCACGAAGCCGCCGAGCGAAGCCTCCTGGTCCCGCGACTCGTACTCGCGCGCGGCGGAGACCAGCTCCATCAGGTTCTCGATTCGACCCTCGGCCTCCTCGGACTGCTCTTCGCGCAGCTCCCGAAGGTAGCCCGTCTGGTCGAGCATCTTTCCGATGGCGATCGAAACGGCCTCGCGTCGCGCGACCTCGGCAAGGCCCGCGATCAGATCGCGGAACGCGCGCAGGGACGCGACCGCGCGGGGCGGAAGCGACTTCTGCTCGATCGCGTACACCAGCTTCGCCCAGAGCGAGCGCGACGAGGAGGACTCCTGGAGGCCCGCCACCAGGAGCGGCGGCGTATCGCGCTCGATGTCGGACGGCTCGACGGCCTGCAGGCCGTCGAGCACGCTCTTGCCGATCCCTCGCGCCGGCACGTTGATCACCCGGCGCAGGCTCACGTCATCGTGAGGGTTGATGATCAGCTTGAGGTACGCGAGGGCGTCCTTGATTTCCTTGCGCTCGTAGAAGCGGACGCCGCCGATGATCTTGTACGCGATCCCCTCGCGCATGAGCGCGTCCTCGATCACGCGCGACTGTGCGTTGGTCCGGTACAGGACGGCAATCGTGGACTCGACATCCTCGGCGCGCGCCTGCCGGATGGTGCGCATGATGAAGTCGGCTTCCTCGATTTCGTCGCCGCCGCGGAAGTACGCGATCGGCTCGCCGCCCGAGCGGTCCGTCCACAGCCGCTTGTCCTTGCGGTTGCGGTTCCTGCCGATCACGGCCGACGCGGCGTCGAGGATCACCTGCGAGGAGCGGTAGTTCTGCTCGAGGCGCACGACCTTCGCCTCGGGGAAGTCCTGCTCGAAATCGAGGATGTTGCGCAGGTCGGCGCCGCGCCACTTGTAGATCGACTGATCCGGGTCTCCCACGACGCACAGGTTGCGATGGATTGCGGCGAGCCGCTTGATCAGCAGGTACTGCGGGCGGTTCGTGTCCTGGTACTCGTCGACCATCACGAACTTGAATTTCCGCGCGTACCTGGTCCGCACCGCCTCGGACGCCTCGAACAGATCCACCGTCCTGAGCAGCAGGTCGTCGAAGTCGAGCGCGTTCGCATCGGCGAGCGCGCGCACGTAGAAGTCGTAGATCTTCGCGATCTGCTCGTCGCGCAGGCTCCAGCCGCCGCCGCGCAGCTGCCCGGGGCTCTGCATCTGGTTCTTGGCGCTGCTGATCCGGCCGAGCGCCTGGCGCGGCTGCAGGCTCTTGTCGTCCATCCCGAGCTGCCGCATCGCCTGCTTGACGACGGCGACCTGGTCCGAGGAGTCGTAGATGACGAAGTCGCGCGTGAGGCCGATCGCGGGCGCCTCGCGCCGCAGGAGCCGCGCGCAGAGCGCGTGGAAGGTGGAGAGCCAGACCGTGCGGCTGTCGTCGCCGATGAGCGCCTGCACGCGCTCGCGCATCTCGTCGGCCGCCTTGTTCGTGAAGGTGACGGCGAGGACCTCCCCGGGTTCGGCGAAGCCGTTGCCGATCAGGTACGCGATGCGGTACGTAATCACGCGCGTCTTGCCCGATCCGGCGCCCGCCAGGATCAGCAGCGCGCCGTCGGTGTGCAGCACCGCTTCCTGCTGCGCGCCGTTAAGGGAGGACAGGAAATCCATCCAGGATCAGATCAGAAAGAGAACGATCGAGTATATCGTCTCGCGCCTCGCCACCAGCGTGTGAGCGCTGTCGCGGTCATTTCTGCCCTGCCGGCGGAACCACCACACAGCCGCACCTGGCGAGGCGGCGAATATTGCTTTCGCTGTTTCCCGACAGGTACGCAATTGCTGACATAACCCGCTCCGAACGTGCGGTCTGAGCTCGGCTGTCGCAAGGGCTGTGCCTGGCGGTCTGCGGGCCGTGCTACGATCATCCTTCAACCATGTCATCGACTCTCCTCCAGAAGGTCTGGCAGCAGCATCGCGTGCGCGTGCTGCCGAACGGGCACGACCAGCTGTTCGTCGGCCTCCACCTCGTGCATGAGGTGACGAGCCCGCAGGCGTTCGACATGCTGCGCGCGCGCGGGTGGAACGTGCGGTTCCCGGAACGGACCTTCGCCACGATCGATCACATCGTCCCGACCGAGGACCAGCGACGGCCGTTCGCGGATCTGATGGCCGAGCAGATGATGGCGTCGCTCGAACGAAACTGCCGCGAGCACGGCATCCCGCTGTTCGACATGGGCACCGGCCGGCAGGGAATCGTGCACGTGATCGGGCCGGAGCTGGGGCTGACGCAGCCGGGGATGACGATTGCGTGCGGCGACAGCCATACGTCCACGCACGGTGCGTTCGGGGCGATCGCCTTCGGGATCGGCACCTCGCAGGTGCGCGACGTGCTGGCATCGCAGTGCCTCGCGATGGAGCCGCTGAAGGTGCGGCGGATCAGCGTCACGGGCCGCCTGGCAGAGGGCGTGTACGCGAAGGACGTCATCCTGTCGATCATCCGCGAGCTGGGCGTGAACGGCGGCGTCGGCTACGCCTACGAGTACGGCGGCGACGCGATCGAGCGGATGTCGATGGACGAGCGCATGACGATCTGCAACATGTCCATCGAAGGGGGCGCGCGGGCGGGATACGTGAACCCGGACGAGACCACCTTCGCGTACCTGGAAGGACGGCCGTTCGCGCCGCAGGGAGACGCCTTCGAGCGCGCGAAACGGTGGTGGCGCTCGATCGCGTCGGATCGCGACGCGGCCTACGACGACCTGGTGCACCTGCGTGCAGAGCACATCGAGCCGACGGTCACCTGGGGCATCAACCCCGGACAGTCGGTCGGCGTGAGCCAGAAGATTCCCGCCGAGCGCGACGTGCCCCCCGAGCAGAGGGGCTCCACGGCGGAAGCGCTGGCCTTCATGGGACTGCCGGCCGGCGCGCGCATTGCGGGCACCCCGATCGACGTGGCGTTCATCGGGTCGTGCACCAACGCGCGGCTGTCCGATCTGCAGGAGGCCGCGCGCGTCCTGCGCGGCCGGCGCGTGGCGTCCCGCGTCCGCGCGATCGTCGTGCCGGGATCGCAGGCCGTGAGGGCGGCCGCCGAGCGAGAGGGGCTCGACCGCGTCTTCCGGGACGCGGGCTTCGACTGGCGCGCGGCCGGCTGCTCGATGTGCCTCGCGATGAATTCGGATCGATTGAACGGCCGGGAGATCTGCGCCTCCTCGTCCAATCGCAATTTCAAGGGGCGGCAGGGGAGCCCGACAGGACGGACGCTCCTCATGAGCCCGGCCATGGTGGCGGCCGCCGCGGTGGCTGGAGAGGTCGTCGACGTGAGAACGCTCCTGCTCCCGGCAGCGGAGGTGACCGCATGAGTGCCGTCGCGCGAGTGACCGGCCGCGCGCTGCCCGTGCGCGGCGACGAGGTCGACACGGATCGCATCATCCCGGCGCGCTTCCTGAAGGCGATCACCTTCGAAGGGCTCGAGCGACATCTGTTCGAAGACGACCGCGCGGCGCGCCCCGGTCATCCGCTGGATGACCCGCGGTTCGCCGGCGCGACGGTGATGATCGTGAACCGCAACTTCGGGTGCGGATCGTCACGCGAGCACGCGCCGCAGGCCATCTACCGCAACGGGATTCGGGCGATTGTGGGCGAGTCATTCTCCGAGATCTTCTTTGGCAATGCCGTCGCGCTGGGGCTCCCCTGCCTCACCGTCCGCAGGACGGATGCTGCGGCGCTCATGGACGCCATCGAAGCGGATCCGAGCCTCGTGGTGACCGTGGACCTCGAACAGGGTGCGGTCGCGGCCGGCACGCTGCGCGTCGGCGCAGCGCTCCCCGATGCGGCGCGCGACGCCTTCCTCACGGGCGCCTGGGACGCGACCGGACTGCTGCGGGAGCGCCCTGAGGACGTGCAGGCCCTGGCCGCCAGGCTCCCTTACTTGAGAGACTTCGCGGCCGTCTGAGCCGTCTCGAGAAACGCGGCCGCGGCGTGCGAGCGCTCGCCCGCCTGCCGGTAGATGAGCCGCACGTGACGGGCAATCCGGAGTTCCGGCACCCGTACCGCCGACAGCTGGCCCAGCGCCAGCTCCGACAGCGCACAGCGCCGGGGCAGCAGCGCCACGCCCATCTTCATTTCCACGGCACGCTTGATCGCATCGAGGCTCGGCAGCGCCATCGTGATGTTGACCGGCGCGTGCCGCTCCTCGTACGCGCGCAGGACGCGATCGCGCGCGGGAGAGGGGTCGTTGTGGGCGATGACCGAATCGCGGCCGACCTCCTCCAGCTTCACCGTCCGCCGCCTGGCGAACGGGTGCGAGGGAGACGTCAGGAGCACGAGCTCGTCGGACCCGATGACGAGCGACTGCAGGCCCCGCTCCCCGGGATGAAACGTGAGCACGCCGAAGTCGAGCGCGCGCGACAGCACCTCGTGCGCCATCTGCCGCGCGGGCACGCGCCGCACGTCCACCTGCACGCCGGGATACGCTCCCTGAAACACCGCGACGAGCGGCAGCAACGTGTGCACCGCCGCCTCGTTGGAGCCGATCAGCACGCGCCCTCGCTGGACGTCCCGCAGCTCCAAGATGGCGCGCTCCGCCTCGGCGGCCAGATCGAGCACGCGCTGCGCGTACTCCCGGAACGTGACGCCCGCCTCGGTCAGCGTCCCGTCGCGGGCGGAGCGGTCCACGAGCGGCTCCCCCAGTTCGTCCTCCAGGCGGCGGATCGCCTGGCTGATCGCCGGCTGGGTGCGACCGAGCTTGCGCGCCGCCCGCGAGAAGCTGCGCTCGGCGGCCACGGTGACGAACACCCGAAGTTCCTGGATTTCCATAAGGTAATTTTATCAAATATTAAACATTATAAATTTGCCAGCATGGCGGCGCCGGGCGTACAAACACTAGGTCATGAAAGAACGTCTGCTGGTGTTTGATACCACCCTCCGTGACGGCGAGCAGGCCCCCGGTTTCTCGATGCGCATCGACGAGAAACTGTCGATGGCGCGGCAGCTGGCGCGGCTGGGAGCCGACATCATCGAAGCGGGTTTCTCGATTGCGTCGGACGCCGACGCAGAGGCGGTCCGGCGGATCGCGCAGGAGGTGCGCGAGCCCCGGATCGCCGCTCTGGCGCGGGCGTGCGCCGCGGACATCGACCGCGCCGGCTGGTCGCTCGCGCCGGCCCGCGGCCCGCGGATCCACACCTTCATCGCCACCTCCGACCTGCACCTCGAACGGAAGCTCCGCATCTCGCGCGACGCCTGCCTCGAGGCGGCGGTCGCCGCGGTGCGTCGCGCCCGCCAGTTCACCGACGACGTGCAGTTCTCGGCCGAGGATGCCACGCGCAGCGACATGGAGTTCCTCTGCCGCGTGATCGACGCGGTGATCGAGGCGGGCTGCACGACCATCAACCTCCCGGATACCGTCGGCTACTCGACCCCCGACGAGATCTTCGACTTCTTCACCGCCATCCGCACGCGCGTGCCGGGCGCCGACTCGGTGATCTTCAGCACGCATTGCCACGACGACCTCGGCCTGGCGGCGGCCAACAGCCTGGCGGCGGTGCGGGCGGGTGCGCGGCAGGTGGAGTGCACGATCAATGGCGTCGGCGAGCGCGCGGGCAACGCGTCGCTCGAGGAAGTCGTGATGGCGACGCGCGTCAGGGCCGACCGCCATCCCTTCTCGACGGCGATCAACACGCCGGAGCTGTATCGGACCAGCCAGTTGCTGACGGATCTCACCGGCCAGCACGTGCAGGCGAACAAGGCCATCGTCGGCGCGAACGCGTTTGCGCACGAGGCGGGGATCCACCAGGACGGCATCCTGAAGGACCGCCGGACGTATGAAATCATGCGTCCGGAGGACGTCGGAGTTCCGGCCGCGACGCTGGTGCTCGGCAAGCACTCCGGCCGTCACGCGGTCCAGCGCCGGTGCGAGCAGCTCGGGATAGAGCTGTCGCGCCTCGAGCTGGATCGGGTCTACCGGGGCGTGATCGCGCTTGCCGACATCCAGAAGACCGTCAACGATGACGACCTCGTGATGGTCCTCGACCGCGTGCGGCAGGAAATTCACGCGTCAACGCCGGCCGCCGCGGCGACGCATGCCACGGAACACGGCTACGGGCACGGCGTGTAGCCGTACGGGAACCGGGATGCGGATCGTTCTTCTGCCGGGCGACGGGATCGGCCCGGAGGTGGTCGGCGCCGCCGAGCGGGCGCTCGCCGCGATCGCCGGCGCGTTCAACCAGCAGTTTGATTTCGAGCCGCATCCCATCGGCGGCGCGGCGCTGGCCGCAGGCCTTCCGCCGCTGCCGGCGCCGACACTCGAGGCGTGTCTTCGTGCCGACGCGATCCTGCTCGGAGCCGTTGGGGACCCACGCTTCGACCGCGAGCCGCCCCCGCGCCGGCCGGAGCGCGGCCTGCTGGACCTGCGAAAGGCGCTCGGGGCGTACGCCAACCTGCGGCCGACGCGCCTGTGGCCGGGCCTTGAATCCTTCAGCCCACTGAAACCCGAGGTCGTCACGGGCACGGACTTCGTCGTCGTCAGAGAGCTGACCGGCGGGCTGTATTACGGCGAGCCGCGGGGGTTCCTCGCGGATGCGGCCGTGAACACGATGCGCTACAGCAGCGCCGAGGTCGAGCGCATCGCGCGCGTCGCGTTCGCCGAGGCGCGTCGCCGCCGCCGCCACGTCGTCTCCGTGGACAAGGCGAACGTTCTTGAAGTGTCTCAGCTCTGGCGCGCGGTCGTGTCGCACGTCGCCGAAGAGTACCCGGACGTCCGGCTCGATCACATGTACGTGGATAACTGCGCGATGCAGATCGCGCTGAAGCCGACGCAGTTCGACGTGATCCTGACCGAGAACCTGTTTGGCGACGTGCTGTCGGACGAAGCCGGCGCGATCGCCGGCTCTCTGGGGCTGCTGCCATCGGCGAGCCTTGGCAACGGCCCCGGTCTTTTCGAGCCGGTGCACGGATCGGCGCCCGCGCTCGCCGGGCGCGATGTGGCGAATCCCATCGGCGCGATCGCGTCAGCGGCCATGCTGCTGCGGTACGGGTTGAAGCTGGAGGAGGAAGCGGCGGCACTGGAGGGAGCGTGCGAGTCGGCGCTGGCCGCAGGCGCGAGGACGACGGATCTTGGCGGCGACGCCCGCTGCTCGGACGTGACCGCCGCCATTCTCGGCGCTATTCGACCGTCACGCTCTTTGCCAGGTTCCGCGGCTGATCGACATCGCAGCCCCGCCGAATCGCGATGTGATACGCCAGCAGCTGGAGCGGCACCACCATCAGCACGGGCGTGAGCATCGGGTGCGTTTCCGGCACCACCATCAGGAAGTCGTTCGTCGAGTCGAGCAGCGCCTCCAGCTCGCGCCCTGACTCGTTCGTGATGGCGATCACCGAGCCGCCGCGGGCTTTGACCTCCTGCACGTTTCCCATCATCTTCTCGAAGACGTGATCGCGCGGCGCGATCGCGACAACGGGCATCTTCTCGTCGATGAGCGCGATGGGCCCGTGCTTCATCTCCCCCGCGGGGTACCCTTCCGCGTGGATGTAGGAAATCTCCTTCAGCTTCAGCGCCCCTTCGAGCGCGATCGGGTAGTTCAGCCCGCGTCCGAGGTACAGGAAGTCCGAACGCTGGTAATAGCGGCGCGCGATCTCCTCGGTCAGCGCGTCGCACCGGAGCGTCTGTTCGACCTGGATGGGGAGCTGGGCGAGCGCCTCGAGCTGGGGCCGCGCGGCTTCAGGCGTAATCGTGCCTCTGACCTGCGCCAGGTACAGCGCCAACAGGTGCAGGGCCACCAGCTGCGAGGTGAACGCCTTGGTGGACGCCACGCCGATTTCCGGCCCCGCGTGCGTGTACACCGTGCCCTCCGCCTCGCGCGTCGCCATGCTGCCAACGACGTTGCAGACGGCGATGCTGCTGGCGCCGTGCTTCTTGGCCTCGCGCAGCGCCGCAAGCGTGTCGGCGGTCTCCCCCGACTGCGTGATGACGACGGCGAGCGTTCTGTCGGTGGCGATCGGATCGCGATAGCGATACTCCGATCCATAGTCCACTTCAACCGGCAGCTTCGCGATGTTCTCGATGAGGAACTTGCCGATCAGCCCGGAGTGCCAGGAGGTGCCGCACGCGAGGACGACCACACGGTCGATCTGGCGGAGCCGCGCGTCCGGGATCTGAATCTCGTTCAGGAAGACCGTGCCGGTCTCCGCTGAAACCCGGCCGAGCACCGTCTCCTTGACCGCCCACGGCTGCTCGAAGATCTCCTTCTGCATGAAGTGCTTGTACCCGGCCTTCTCGGCCATCACCGGATCCCAGGAGACCCGCGTGCTCGCCTTCGATACCGAACGGCCGGAGTAATCGGTGAAGTCCACGCCGGCCGGCGTGATCACCGCCATCTCTTCATCGCCCAGGAAGATCACGTCGCGCGTGTGCTGCAGGATGGCCGGGATGTCCGACGCGACGAAGAACTCGCCGTCCCCGAGCCCGACGACAATCGGCGGTCCGTTGCGGACCGTGACGATCTTTCGCGGGTCGTCGGTCGAAATCAGCACCAGCGCGAACAGCCCGCGCAGCAGCAGCAACGCCCGGCGCACCGCGTTCTCCAGGCCGTCGTCCTGCATCTCCCGTTCGACGAGGTGCGCGACGACCTCGGTGTCGGTCTCCGTGAGAAACGTGTGCCCTTCCCGCTGCAGCTGGTGCTTCAGCTGGAGGTAGTTTTCGATGATCCCGTTGTGGACCACGACAATGCGGCCGGTGCAGTCGCGATGCGGGTGGGCATTTTCCTCCGTCGGACGGCCGTGCGTGGCCCACCGCGTGTGCCCGATGCCGTAGTCACCCTCAACCGGGTTCCTGCCGATGACTTCCTCGAGCCGGGAGAGCTTGCCCGCGCTGCGGCGAAGCTCGATGCTCCCGTGCCGTACGACGGCGACTCCCGCCGAGTCGTAGCCGCGGTACTCGAGACGCCGCAACCCGTCCAGCAGAATCGGGACGACTTCCCGCTGCCCGATGTAGCCGATGATCCCGCACATGGCCTTCTACCTTTTACCTTTTTCCTTCTTCCTTCTCTCGACCCACCCGTCCTTGTTCACCTGCGTGCCGCGCGCGATCGCGAGCGCGCCGGGCGGCACGTCCTTCGTGATCGAGGAGCCTGCGCCCACGTAAGCCCCCCTGCCGACCTTGACGGGAGCCACGAGCTGCGTATCGCTGCCGATGAACGCGCCGTCTTCGATCACGGTCGGATGCTTCTTCTCGCCATCGTAGTTGCAGGTGATGGTGCCGGCGCCGACGTTCACCTTCTCCCCGATCGTGGCGTCCCCGAGGTACGTCAGGTGGTTGGCTTTCGATCCACGGCCGACCGTCGTCTTCTTCAGCTCGACAAAGTTGCCGATGTGCGCCCCTTCCATGACGTGCGATTCCGGGCGGACGTGCGCGAATGGCCCGACGCGCACGCCGTCACCGATCATCGACGATGTGATGACGCAGTGATTGAGGATGACCGCTCCGCTGCCAATCGCGGAATCGACCACGCGGACGCCGGAGTGGATCTCGCAGCCCTCGCCAATGCTGGTCGCGCCCTCGAGGTACACGTTCGGGTGGATCGTGGTGTCGGCGCCAACCGTGACGGTCGAATCGATGTAGGTGGCGGCCGGATCGACGATGGTCACGCCGGCCGCCATCAGTTCCTCGCACCGGCGGCGGCGAACCGCCGCGCTGGCTTCGGCAAGCTCCGAACGGCTGTTGATGCCCTGCACTTCGCGAACGTCTCCTGTCTCAACGGTCTCGACGCCGAGACCACGGCTCCGGTAGATGGCGACCAGATCGGGCAGGTAGTACTCGCCCTGGGCGTTGGCCGCGCCGATCGCGTGAAGCGCGGCGAACAGCGGGGCGACGTCGAAGGCGTAGATGCCCGTGTTGATTTCGCGAATCCGCCGCTCCTCCTCGCCGGCGTCGCGATGCTCCACGATCCGGAGGATCCGTCCCCCGGGTGACTCCCGGACGATCCGACCGTAACCCTCCGGCTGGTCCACGCGCGCGGTCAGCACCGTGGCGGCCGCGCCGGCCGCGTCGTGCGCGGTCACCAGGCGACGCAGTGTGGCTGCCTTGAGCAGCGGTACGTCGCCGGAGAGCAACAGTACGATGCCGCTGGCGCCCTCCAGTAGAGGCTCTGCCTGCAGCAGAGCATGCCCCGTGCCGAGCTGCGGTTCCTGCAGTGCAAACCGCAGTCCCGGCCGAGCTGCGAGAGATTCGCGGACAAGATCGGCGCCGTAACCAACGACGAGGGTCACCGATGAAGGAGAAAGTTCCGCGGCGAGGTCCAGAACGTGGTCGATCATCGGCCGGCCGGCGACCCGGTGCAGGACTTTGGGCACGCGCGATTTCATCCGGGTGCCCTTCCCGGCCGCGAGAACGACGAGATGGACAGACGGCACGTTCAGCGGCCGTTGCGAGACTTGCGCCGTCGAGCAGGCGCCGGCGCTTCGAGCATCTGGCGGAAGGCTTCGAGGTCGTGAAGCGCGTCCAGATCGCCGTCCTGGCGGGCCAGCGTGCGGTTCTCCGGATTCAGTTCGATGGCCCGGCGCAGCCTGGCGACCGCCGCCTCCGGATCCCCCTTGGCGCAATAGACGACGGCAGCCATGTACTCGGCGAGGTCGCTCTTGGGGTCGTCTCGGAGCACGTCATCGAGGAGGCTGAGCGTCCGCGCGTGGTCGCCGGCATTGAGAGCGACGGTCGCGGCCACCAGCCTCTCTTCGTTCGTGCGCGGCGTGGCCGACGCGGCAAGTTCCCGTTCGCAGACGCGCAGGTACACCTGCGCGCGCTCCTGAAGCTCGCGCTCTTCGGGGAACCGGGACATGAGGTCGCGGAACGAATCGGCGGCCGCCTGGTAGGCGCGACGCTGCAGCGCGGCGATGCCGCGCTCGTAGGTGGCCACCGCAGCCGGGTACGTGGATTGGCGTTCCGGCTGTGCAGGGGCGTCCTGAACGGCGACGCGCTCGGGCCGCTGTGGGGGCGGCGCGGATGTCGTGCGTTTGGCGGTTGGTTTTGGGGCGCTCCGTGGACGCGCCCGCCGCGCTTTTGCCATCGGCCTTCTTAAGCCGAGTAACGTTAGCAAATGGCAATCGGCCGGTCAAGAACGCATGGTCGTACGACCTAACGGCGTTTTGACGCGGCTGCCCGGTAAACTTCGTTCACTGGCAAGCCATAGCGCGTTGCGACAACACGAGCAGCTTCTCGCGTGGAGAGCTGGTCGTTTTCTGTCAATAGACCCATTTCTACAACTAGCTCATCAGCTGACGGTAGGCTTCGGGGCAGACTAACAGCTTCCTGGCTCGGCACGATGACCGTAAATTCCCCGCGCGGATTGTCGAGCAGTTCAATGTGCGTCGATATTGGTTGTTCAACCAATATCTCGTGAATCTTGGTGAGCTCGCGCCCAATTATAATTGGTCTATTGCCCAATATATTCAGCATCGCCGTCAGCGTCGAGCCGATCCGATGCGGCGCCTCAAAAAACACAGCCGTTACGTGGCTGCCACCCAAGTGCGTCAAGACCCATTTTTTTAGGGCTTCAGACTTACGCGGGGGAAAGCCGAGGAACGTGAACCGGTCTGCCTCCACACCCGCCGCAGACAGGGCGGCCATGATGGCGCTCGGGCCAGGCACGGACACGACCGTGAGGCCGGCCTGCCGTGCGGCGCCGACCAGGTGGCGTCCGGGGTCGGAGATGAGCGGCGTGCCGGCGTCGGACACGAGCGCGATGTTGTCTCCGGCCCGCAACCGATCGATCAATCGCCCGGTCTTCTGCGCCTCGTTGTGTTCGTGCAGGCTCGTGCTTGGCGTCGTGATCGAGTAATGCGTGAGGAGCCTGGCCGTACGGCGGGTATCTTCGGCCGCAATCAGCTGCACCTCACGCAGCACCCGCAGCGCACGCAGGGTGATGTCTTCGAGGTTGCCGATCGGCGTGGCCACCACGTAAAGGGTGCCCGGCAAGGGCTTTATTGTACCATTGCGAGGTAGATGCATTCTTCCGAGCCCCTGCCGCACTTCGTGGACGACTACCTGTCGTACCTCTACGAGCGGCACCCCACCAGCGCAACGTTCGACGGGGTTCACACGCATGACGACCTGCTCGAGGATTTCAGCCGCGGGTCCATCGATGCGCAGGCCCGCGAGCTCGGCGATTTCGGGCGCCGGCTGGCGGCGATAGACGCCGCGGGACTCAACGACCTCGAGCGGCTCGAGAAGCCGGTCATCGAAGCGAACATCAAGTCGCGACTGTACGAGCTCGAAACCGTTCGCTCCTGGGAGCGGAGCCCGCAGCACTACGCGGACGTCATCGCCACGAGTCTTGCCGGCCAGGTATTGTTCGATTACTCCCCTGCGGCCGAGCGCGCGCGGCGGATTCACTCGAAGCTCCGGCAGGTTCCGCGTTTCGTGCAGAGCGCGCGCGACAACATCAAGGATGCGCCCGGCATCTTCATGAAGGTGTCGCTGGAGACGCTGCGCGGCACGGTCCGCTTCATCGAGGAAGACCTGCCGCTGGCGCTCGCCTCGGTCGACGATCTCCACCTCCTCGGCGATCTGGCTGACGCGTCTCACGAAGCCTCGGCGGCGCTTCGCGGCTACGCGGACTACCTGGAGCGCGACCTCGGTCCGAGGAGCAAGGGCTCGTTCCGCCTCGGCAAAGCGGCGTTCGAGGAAAAGCTGCGGCTCGAAGAGGGGCTCGCGATCGACTCGTCGAAGCTCCTCGAGATCGCGATGCGCGAGCTAGGCGCGGTGCAGGAGGAATTCAAGCGCGTGGCGGGGCGCCTGGAAGCCGGGGATCCGGTTGACGCCTGGCGCCGCATCAAGAACGAACACCCGGACGCCGGCGCGCTGGTGGGCGTCGTGGAGGGGCAGCTTGCCGACCTCCTCGCGTTTATCGAGCGCGAGAGGCTGATCTCGGTGCCCGATGGCGAGCGGGTGCAGGTCGCCTCCACGCCGCGGTTCTATCGCTGGACGTTTGCGAGCATGTGGACGCCCGGACCGTTCGAAGCGCGCCCGCTCCGCGCGTACTACTACATCACCGACGTCGATCCCGCGTGGCCCGCGGAACGCCAGAGCGAGCACATGCGCGATCTGAACTTCGGCGCGCTCTGGGCGATTTCGATCCACGAGGTGTATCCGGGGCACTTCCTGCATTACCAGCACCTGCGCCGCGTCGAGTCCAGGCTGCGCAAATCGATCCTGTTTGCGTCGGCGTCGTTCATCGAAGGATGGGCGCACTATGCCGAGCAGATGATGGTCGAGGCGGGGTTCGGGCGCGGCAATCCCGCCGTTCAGCTCGGGCAGCTCGCCGAAGCCTTGATCCGGCTCTGTCGCGTGATCGTCGGGATCCGGCTGCACGCCGAGGATTTGTCGGTCGAGCAGGGAGTCCGGTTCTTCCGCGACGAGGCGTACATGGAGGAAGGGAGCGCGCGGCGCGAAGCCGAGCGCGGCACGTTCGATCCCGGCTATGTCGTCTATGCCATCGGAAAGCTGATGCTGCTGAAGCTCCGCGACGAATTCCGCGCGCAACAGGGAGGGACGTTCTCGCTGCGCGCGTTTCACGACGCGCTGCTTGGCCACGGGACGGTCCCCTTCCGCCTGCACCGCCAGTTGTTGCTCGGGGCCGACGACCGGGCGCCCCTGATCGAGTGAAGTAGAATCAACAGATGCCGCTGTACGAATATGAGTGCGAAGCGTGCGGCCATCGCTTCGAGGTCATCCGAAAGTTCTCCGATCCTCCGCTCGAGGACTGCCCCGCCTGCGGGGGCAAGGTCCGCAAGCTCCTGTCCTCGCCCGCGATCCAGTTCAAGGGAAGCGGGTGGTATGTCACGGACTACGCCCGGAAAGGTTCGACGGGTTCGGGCGGTTCGACGGGTTCGAGCGGTTCGACGGGTTCGGGCGAGTCGAGTTCCGGGTCCGCCTCCGAGTCCGAGTCGCCGCCGCCTTCAAAACCCGCCGACGGCAGCAAGTCGTCCTGACCGAACCCTGAACCCTTAAACCGGCACCGACTTCTTCCCCTTCCCGGCTGGATCGGCGTCAGCCGAGCGCAGGTACTCGCGGAAGGCGTCGGCCAGATCCGGGCGGCGCAACGCGAAATACACGACGGCCTTGAGAAAGCCCAGCTTGTTTCCCGTGTCGTGGCGGACGCCGGAGATTTCGCACGCGTACAGGGGGCGTTTCTGCAGCAGCCGGCGCAGGCCGTTGGTGAGCTGGATCTCGCCGGTGCGGTCTGCGGCGGTCGCTTCGAGCGCCGGAAAGATATCCGGCGTGAGGATGTAGCGGCCGATGATCGCGAGGTCCGAGGGGGCCTCGTCGCGCGCCGGCTTCTCGACGAGATCCGTGATCCGGAACACGCCATCGCGCACCGGCTCGTACGCGATGACGCCGTAGCTGCTGACCTCATCGCGCGGTACGCGCTCGACCGCCAGCACGGGCCCGCCGACGTGGTGAAACACGTCGATCATCTGTCGCAGGGCCGGCGGCGTGGCGTCAATCACGTCATCGCCGAGGAGCACCGCAAACGGCTCGTCGCCCACCAGCGCCCTGGTGACGAGGACCGCGTGTCCGAGGCCGAGCGGCTCTCCCTGCCGCACGTACGACACGTTGATGAGGCTCGAGATCTTCCGGACCTCGTCGAGTTGCTCCTTCTTGCCGCGCGTCTCGAGAAACGTCTCCAGCTCCACCGACACGTCGAAGTGATCTTCGATCGCGTTCTTGCCGCGGCCGGTGACGAGGATGATGTTGTCCACCCCCGAGGCGACGGCCTCTTCGACGCCGTACTGGATGATGGGCTTGTCCACCAGCGGCAGCATCTCCTTGGGCTGCGCCTTCGTCGCGGGAAGGAAGCGGGTGCCCAGGCCGGCGGCGGGGAAGACGGCTTTGCGGATCTGGTCAGTCACACGTGCTCCGGACGTTAGGATATAGGATTTAGGCCATGCTCGATGCGGCATTTGTACGGCAGAACCTCGACGAGGTTGCGCAGAGGCTCGCGACCAGGGGCGGCGTCCCCGCGGACCTCGAGATGTTTCGCGAGGCGGAGGCGGCGCGACGGACGCTGACGCCGCGCCTCGACACGAAGCGACAGGAGCAGAAGACGCTCAGCCGGAAGGTCGGCCGGCTGATTGCCGCAACGCAGGACCACGGGGCCGAGGCCGAAGAACTCAAACAGCAGTCACGGTCGCTGGCCGCCGAGATCGCGGCGCTCGAAGAACAATTGCGCCAGGCCGAGGCGACGCGAGACCAGGCGCTGCTGCGGATCCCGAACCTTCCCCACGGGTCTGTTCCGCGCGGCACGACCCCCTCGGACAACCGCGAGGTTCGTCGCCACGGAGAGCCGCCGGCGTTCGCGTTCGAGCCGAAGGCACACTGGGACCTGGGGCCGGCGCTCGGCATCCTCGACTTCGAGCGTGCGACGAAGATGTCCGGCGCACGCTTCTCCGTGCTGATGGGCGCGGGCGCACGGCTCGCGCGCGCGCTGATCGACTTCATGCTCGATCTGCATACCAGCGAGCATGAGTACACAGAGGTCGAGCCGCCATTTCTGGTGAATGCCGCGACGCTGACCGGCACCGGCAACCTGCCGAAGTTCGAGGGCGATCTGTTCAAGATCGCCGGCGACTGGGACCTGTACCTGATCCCCACCGCGGAGGTGCCGCTCACCAACCTGCACCGCGGCGAGATCCTCGACGGCCGCGAGCTGCCGATCCGCTACGCCGCCTACACGCCGTGCTTCCGCAGCGAGGCGGGGTCCTACGGCGCGGACGTGCGCGGCCTCATCCGACAGCATCAGTTCGACAAGGTGGAGCTGGTGAAGTTCGCGCGCCCCGACCAGTCGTACGACGAGCTGGAGTCGCTCACGGCCAACGCCGAAGAGGTGCTGAAGCGCCTCGGCCTCGCCTATCGCACGGTGCTGCTCTGCACCGGCGACATGGGCTTCGCGTCGGCGAAGACCTACGACATCGAGGTGTGGCTGCCGGGCCAGAACGCCTACCGCGAGATCTCGTCCTGCAGCAACACCGAAGCGTTCCAGGCACGAAGGGCGGGCATCAAGTTCCGTCCGGACGGCCAAGGCAAGCCGGAGTTCGTGCACACGCTCAACGGCTCAGGGCTGGCGGTCGGCCGCACGCTCATCGCGATCCTGGAGAACTATCAGCAGAAAGACGGCAGCGTCATCGTCCCGGAGGCGCTGCGGCCGTACATGCGCGGGCTGGAAGCGATCGAAAAGCGGTAAGCAGAAACAGCCCGCCTTCGCCAAGGCTACGGCGGGCAACCCTTCGCGTGAGACATGAGCGAAGGCTGGCGGAGAGGGAGGGATTCGAACCCCCGGTGCCTTGCGGCACAGTGGTTTTCAAGACCACCGCCATAGACCACTCGGCCACCTCTCCCGCTCGGTCAATTATCGCATGGCGAAGATCCTCGTCAGCGCCTGCCTCCTCGGCGAGAAGGTCCGGTACCACGGCGGGGAAGCCACGCTCGATCACCCCATCCTCGAGCGGTGGCGCCAGGAAGGCTTGATCGTCCCGGTTTGCCCCGAAGTCGAAGGCGGGCTGCCAATACCTCGACCGCCCGCCGAGATGCAGGGGGGCAGGGGAAATGACGTCCTGCACAAGGTCGCGTTTGTCCGGCGCCGTGACGGCGTGGACGTGACCGCCGCGTTTGTTCGCGGCGCCGAAGCCGCGGTCGCCCTCGCGCGCGAGCACGGTATCACCGTCGCCCTGCTCAAAGACCTCAGCCCGTCGTGCGGCTCGACGATGGTGTATGACGGCGGATTTTCGGGGCGCCGGATCAGCGGCGAAGGGGTCGCGGCGGCGGCGCTCAGGCGCGCCGGCGTGCGCGTCTTCAGCGAGAAGCAGATCGAAGAGGCGGATGCGATCGTGGAGTCACGGGGTAAGAGGTAAAAGGAAAAAAGGGGAAAGGTTCGTTTAGCTCTCTGGCGAATAGGAGACGAGGGCCTCTTCGACGCCGCGGCCGCGGACCGCGGTGACGGTCACGTTCAAGCGGCCGAACGCGACGATGTCACCCACCTTCGGCGGCCGTCCGAGCAGCATCAGCACGAGGCCGCTGACGCTCTCGACGTCGCCGTGCTCGACATCCAGATCCATCTTCTCGCCGACTTCCGTGAGGCGCACGGTGCCGAGCACGCGCAGGCGGCCGTCGGCCTCCACGCGGATATCAGGAACGTCCGTGGCGCTCTCGTCGATCTCGCCGACGACCTCCTCGAAAAGGTCCGCGAGCGTGATGGTGCCCGCGGTCCCGCCATGCTCGTCGATCACCAGCGCCATCGGCGATTCTTCGCGGCGCAGCACCGCGAGCACGTCGTCCAGCGGGGTGGTCTCGGGCACGACCGGCAGCGCGCGCAGGCGCACGGATGAGAGCGGCGCGTTCGCCGTCAAGACGCGCAGCAGGTCCGTGATGTGGATGCCGCCGAGGACGTGGTCGAGATCCTCCTCGTAGACCGGATATCGCGTGTGCGGCGACTCGCGGATGATGTCGCGCAGCTCGTCGTGGTTCGCGTCGATGGGGATGCCGACGACGCTGACGCGCGGCACCATGGCGCCACCGGCCGTCAGGTCACCGAACTCGAACAGCTCGAGCAGCATCCGCCCTGACTCGCCGCGGATCGCACCCCCTTCCTCGCTCTCTTCGACGATCAACTGCAGTTCCTCTGGCGTGTAGTAGTGCTCGCGCGCGGTGATCTGCCGGTGCACGCCGGCGATCCGCAGCAGCCCGTTGCCGATCCCGTTCATCGCGATGACAACGGGCATCACGGCGAACTGCAGCCATCGCATCGGGGGCGTGATCCAGAGCGCCGCCGCCCCGGCGTGCTGGAGCGCGATGGACTTCGGCACCATCTCGCCAATGACGATGTGCAGATAGGTGAGCAGCGCGACGGCCATGACGCTCGACGCGGCGTGCACCGCGACCCAGCGCGCCGCACCGAGCTGTTCCAGGTGCGGCGCCAGACGGTCCGCAATCGCGTGCTCGCCGTACATGCCCAGGCCCAGGCTGGCGACGGTGATGCCGAGTTGCGCCGTGGCGATGAACCGATCCTGCCGCCGCGGGTCGTGGAGGACCCTCTGGACGCCGCGCGCGGCCGTGCTTCCCTGTGCGGCCAGCCGATCGATGGCCGCCCGCGGGGCACCGACGATGGCGAACTCGGCGGCCACGAACAGGCCGTTCAGCAGAACGAGCGCCAGCACGATCAGGTACGGATAGACGTCAGGCACCGGCCGGCTTCGCCCCCTTTCGAGCGCCGCCGAGGAGATCGGCGAGCACGTCCTGCAGCGTCACCAGTCCTGCGACGCGTCCCTGGTCGTCGACCACCACCGCCTGGTGCGCGCGCTGTTCCCGCAGGAACGCGAGCAGCTTGTCGGCCGCGAGATCCTCGCGCACGCGCGGCATCGGGCGAATGAGAGGTTCCAGCCGGCCTCGAGGCCCCGCCGTGACGAAGTGCACGGCCACGTCCTTGGTGCGGACCATGCCGACCAGGTTGTCGAGCGTGCCGCGGTACACAGGCAGGCGCGTGTCAGGAGTTGTCGCGGCCACCTGCACGACCTGGTCGAACGCCAGCTCGACGCTGATGGCCGCGAGCCGCTCGCGCGGCACCATCAACTGCTTCGCGGTGCGCAGCCCGAGCTGCAGGGCGCGGTGCAGGCGGACCTGCTCGTCCGGCTCGAGCAAGCCTCCGTCGCGGCTCTCCGCAATCAGCAGCGCGATTTCGTCGGGCGAATGAATATGCCGATGGCCCGCGTTGCGCACGCCGAACAGCCGCAACAGCAGCACGCCGCTGCCGTTCAGGAGCCAGATGAAAGGGGCGAACACGCGCAGCGACCAGCGCATGGGGAGGAACGTGCCAACGGCCGTGGCGGTCGGATACTGCAGCGCGAGCGATTTGGGGACCAGCTCGCCGAGGATGACGCCCAGCACGGTGAGCGATACCAGGACGAGGCCGGCCGCGCTCGATTCGGCGGAGTCAGGCTGAACGCCTGCGCGCACGAGCCACGGCGCCACGCTCCCGGAAAGCGTGGCCTGCCCGTATGCGCCGAGAATCAGGCTGCCCAGCGTGATCCCGATCTGCGATGCCGCGATATACCGGTCGAGGTGACGCGGGTCCTGGACCAGCGGTAACAGTTGTGCGGCGAGCGTGTTGCCGTCCTCGGCGAGCCGCCGCAGCCGCGACCGCCGGACGCTCACCGCGGCGAACTCGGCCGCGACATACAGCGCCGTCATCAGGATCAGGGCGAAGATCACCGTCCAGATCACGAGCATCGTGCCCAAATGGTACCGCAGCCCACCGAGTTCGCATAAGATCCGGCAGAGGACGGAGGGACATCACGTGCGGAAGTTCGCTCTTTCCGGGGCATTTTTGGCGATCCTCGCGGCGATGACCACCAGCGCGCAGCAGCGCGGCGGCCTGCCGCTCGACCAGGTCACGCTGCCGCCCGGGTTCACCATCGACGTGTTCGCCGCTGGCGTCGACAACGCGCGCCAGATGGCGCTCAGCCCCTCGGGCGTCTTGTTCGTGGGCTCGCGCGGCGCCGGTCAGGTGTACGCGATCGTCGACGCCGACAAGGACCACCGCGCGGATCGCGTGGTCACGATCGCCTCGGGCCTCTCGATGCCGAGCGGCGTGGCGTTCCGCGACGGCGCCCTGTATGTCGCCGAGATCAGCCGCGTGATTCGCTTCGACAGGATCGAGTCACGCCTCGACAACCCGCCCGCGCCGGTCGTCGTCAACGGCACGTTTCCCACCGAGCGTCACCACGGTTGGAAGTTCATCGCGTTCGGGCCGGACGGACTCTTGTACGTGCCCGTCGGCGCGCCGTGCAACATTTGTGAGAGCAAGGACCCGCGGTTTGCGTCGATCACGCGGATGAAGCCGGATGGCAGCGGCTTCGAGGTGTTCGCGAGCGGCATCCGCAACAGCGTGGGCTTCGACTGGCATCCGCAGACCAGGGAGCTGTGGTTCACCGACAACGGCCGCGATCTGCTCGGCGATGAGGCGCCCAGCGACGAGCTGAATCGCGCCCCGAAGGCGGGACTGCACTTCGGGTATCCGTACTGTCATGCCGGGTCGATCAAGGACCCGGAGTTCGGCAGCGCGCGCGCGTGTGGTGAGTTCACGCCGCCTGCCCAGAAGCTCGGCCCGCACGTCGCCGCGATCGGCATGCGCTTCTATACCGGCCAGATGTTCCCCGCCGAGTATCGCAACCAGGTCTTCGTCGCGGAGCACGGCTCGTGGAATCGGAGCACGCCCATCGGCTATCGCGTGTCGCTGGTGAAGGTGCAGGACGGGAAGGCGGTCAGCTACACGCCGTTCGCGGAAGGGTGGCTGCAGGGGTCGAAACCCTGGGGGCGCCCCGCGGACGTCCTGGTGGCGCCCGATGGCGCGTTGTTTGTCGCGGATGACTTTGCGGACGTGATTTACCGCATCAGCTACACGAAATAGCATTCCTGCGCGGACACTTCTTCAGAAGGGGCGGCGTGTGCGCACACGCCCGCACACGCACGTGTGTCTCCAGCGCCTGGAATCGCATCCCTATCTTCTCCAGCGACTTCCGTCACCGGGGAAGCTCTGCCACGATCTTCTGCCACGGCCCGCAGTCGCAGTTCAACACGCCAGGCCCGCCGCATGAATACGGCGCCTTGCGCGCCGTTCAGACTAAGTAAACGCGGTCGCCCCGGCGTGCTGCGATGCCCCGCCCGGTTTCACGCCGCCTGCCGGCCGCGACTCCTCGTCACGCAGCGACCAGCCCTCTTTGCGCGTTCTCTCCGGGGATCGTGTCAGGTGGAGCGTGAAGACGTGCGTGTCGCTGCGGTAGTGGATGATCGCGGTTTCCACCGCGCGCCCCTCCCGATCCCTGATCAGATAGTCGACACGCAGCAGCGGCGCGCCCACGCGCACGTCGAGCCAGTGCGCGAGCGACGCGTCCGCCAGAGTCGCGCGCACGCGCTCCTCGGCGTCCCCCAACTCGACGCCGAGCTTCATCTCGATGGACCTGAGCAGAGAACCCCGCTCCCAGTGGGCGCGGCCGATGCGGCGCCCCAGCTCCGGGACCACGTTGTTGACGATGTGGCAGTACGGCTCGTCCTTGTAATACCGCAGACGCTCCGCCCGCATGATCGTGCGCGTCCCCGCCATGCCCAGCGCCTCGGCCTCGTCCGGGGGCAACTCGACCTCGCGGAGTTCGAGGAGTCTCGGCGCGGTGGCCACACCCATGGCGATCAGGCCGTTCAGCGTACCGTCTATCTGCTGTGTGCCGGTAAAGGCGGGCAGGCCGGCCACGAAGCTGCCGCGGCCGGCCTCGCGGCGAATCAGGCCTTCTTCGTCGAGACTGCGCAGCGCCTCGCGCACGGTCATGCGGCTCACGCCGTATGTCCTCTCGAGCTCGGTCTCCGACGCCAGCTTTTCCCCCAGGCGCCGGCGTCCCGAGACGATCTCCTCTCTCAGCACGGTGGCGAGCTGATAGTAAAGAGGAACGCCGCTGCGCACGAGCCGTCGAACTTCCCGGGGCTGCTCCTGACGCGGTCGGCGGCCGGAGCGTTTCCTGACGTCCTGCGGCGTCACGCGCCCTCCCGTGGAGCGCACGAACCGTCGTCGGATTTCCCGCTCTTCGTGATGCCGCACATTGTCCAGATAATAGCACCTTCATCCGGCATCTCACGCGCCGGCCCGCGCGGCCGGTTGCGTGCCGAGACGGTCCAGCGCGGCGCGAAACTCATGGGCCGACTGAAAGCGCGATGCCGGCCCAGCCGCGAGCGCCCGATCGAAGAATCGACGGAGCGCCAGCGGCAGCCGATCGCGGCCACCGCACGCCTCCAGCAGGACGGTCGAGAGACCCCAGAGATCCACAGCCGTGTTCGGGTCGCCGCCTTCGAGAGCCTCGGGCGGCAGGTACCCCGGCGTGCCGGCGAAGGCTCCCTCTTCACTGGCGAGGCCGAAGTCCAGAAGCTTGGGCGCGCCGGTTCCCGTCAGCCCGATGTTGCTCGGCTTGACGTCACGGTGAAGCACGCCTCGTTCGTGCATGTAGGCCAGGCCGCCAGCCAGACGCGTCCCGAGGGCGATCACCTCGCGCGGCGACAGCGGTCCCCGCGCGAGCCGTTGACGCAACGTTCCATCGGGAAAGTACTCGACGACGAGGACGGGCGTGCGGCGCCAGATCTCCAGACCGTAAATCGTCGCGACCGCTTCGTGATTCAGCGCGGCCATCGCGCGCGCCTCTTCGGTCAGCCCCGACACCCCGCCGTCGCGCAGTTCGGGCAGCGTCTTCAGGGCGACGTCGCGGCGCAGTCGGCTGTCCCGACCGAGATACGCCACGCCCATGCCGCCCGAGCCCAGCCGGCGCACGACGGTGAATTTCCCGGCCACTCGGCGGGGAAGCGCGGCCGTGACCGCGCGCGCTTCGCAGCCGCAGGGCAGCGTCTCCGAAGCTGACACCCTTCCGCAGCGCGGGCACTCCAGAGCCGGCTCGTCGTCCTCCGTTGGCGAGGCCGGTTGCACGCCGAGCGACGCCCACGCGACAGCCGCGCCGGAGAGCAGCGTCGAGACGAACCACCGATCCCGGCCGCCAAATGACGCGCGGCCGCGTTTCGCGCCCAGTCCGACCAGCGCCGCGACGGTGCCATCGCGAAGCTTCAGGGCTCCAATCAGCGTGATGCCGCCGGCCTCGAGCCATTCGCGGTCGTGCCGCGGCATCAGTCGAAACAGGCTTCCGTCTCTCGACATCTCCAGCACGGCAGTGGATTCAGCGAGCATGGGCATGAGAGCCGTGTCGGACGGGAGCGCGCCCCTGTCGAGGATTCGAACGGCACCGGCGCCGACGCCGAACTGCAGTTCCCGCTGGAGCAGGGCAACGAGCTCACGGGCGCTGCGCGCGTGGCGCACGCGTTCGAGTGCCGCCGACAGTCTTTCACGATGCTTCATCCGCCAGCGCGATCGCCGCTTGCGCGTCCACCGGCTCATGGGCCACGGCGGCGCGAACTGAAACTCGAACGGCCGGTCCGCGATGACCGCGAGCGTCGTGAGCACGGGCAGAGCGGCCAGCGCGCCCACCACGGGAACGTCAAACCAGAGGCGCTGCTGCGGGCTCGCCGCCTGCAGCCAGCCGTCCACGCCAGGCAGCGCCATCCGGGCGACGCCGGCCAGCAGGAATGGAGCGGTGCCGGCGGCAATCGCCGTGGCGAACCGCGCGACCCGTCGCTGCTCCGGAGGAGGCGCCCACCGCGACCGCGCGAGGATCGCCACCACGGCGCCGAGCGCCGTCACTGTAAACAGGTCCCAGAACAGATTGCCGGCATGATCGCGCCCGAGCCTCACGACGTGCGCGCCGTCCATGACGCGATACGCCAGCGCCAGATTCACGAAGAAGAGGACCGCGCCAACCACCCAGGCGACGGCAATCGCCCGCCTCGCGAACAGATCAAACGGCGTAAACCGGCGCACGTGGGGAAAGACCACGGCAAAGTGCCAGAGGGCCGCCGGCGCAAAGGCCTCCGGAAATACGCCACGGAACGCGGCGTCCAGCGCGGCGGGCCACATCAGCGCGGGCCCGGCCGGCACGGCGCGCGCGAACGCACTCGCCGAGAGGACAAACGTGGCGAGCAGGAAGAAGCTGCGCCTGTCGCGTGACGAGGCGGCTCCCAGGAGGAGGCCCGCGCCAGCGAACGCGAGGGTTGGGAGAAGCGTGGAGGCCAGCTCCATCAGCGGCCGGCCGGCGCCGACCGCCATCCCCGCTGCGCCGAGCCGAACCGCGACCTGCAGCACGGCCGCTGCAACCAGACAGCGCAGGAATGGAAGACTGCGCCCGGGACTTCCGGCAGGGAGTCCATCACCGCTCGGCCGTCCACGCAGGCGATCGAGACGCTGGAGGTCCTGGACCGCCGCGCGGTCGCGCGAATCACGCACGCGCGCGATCAGGGCAGTCCAGTCGACCGGCACGCGATCGACAAACGCGTGCCCGACATCGGTGGGAAGCCGCGGCGCGTCAGCAATCGCGCATGAGCGCCGCCAGCCGCTCAATCGCGCGGCACAACGCCATCCTCGCGGCATGTGGTGACCGGCCAATCATGCACCCGAGCTGCTCGTGGCTGTAGTCGAGCTCGATGTGCGCCACGATCAGCTCCCGATCGCGCGGTTTCAGACGGGCAAGCGCCATCCGATAGCGGCGCTCCGTCTCGTTCCCGAGTGTGGTGTCAAACGGCGAGGCCGAGCGCGCGGCGAGCGTGTCGGGAAGCGCCGCCGGCATTCCCCAACACGCCGAGCGGCGGTGCTCGTCGCGAATCCTGTTTCGGACCGCCTTGCGCAGATACGCGGCGAGGGCGTGGCGTCCCTGCGGCTGGAATGCGTCGAGCCGTGCGAGCGTGCGGACGATCGCGTCCTGAACCAGATCGGACGTGTCCGCGGCCGAGCGGACCCACCGGGGAAAACGACCGTGCGTCCACCTGCGGAGGGAGGGAATGCAGCGCTCGATGACTCGCCCGAGCGCGCTCGAATCGGACCGGTGAGCCCCGGCGAGCACACGCCAGGATGCCGGCCCGCGGCGCGCGCGCACCACCGCAGTCGAAGACGCCCCTGAGGGCACCGACACCCTCCTCCCGGCAGCGATATTACGCCGGCCGGCAAGGATATATAGGTGCCCTCAGAGCCGCCGAAGACCACATATGCAGGGTGGCCCGATGAGGTTCGCTTGCCGGATAGTCGGACGTCATGCGAGACAACCCGCCCGACGCCCGGCGCCTCGCCCGGCTCCGCGTGGGCAGGAACGTGAGACATCTCCGGCGACTCCGCGGGTTCAGCCAGGAACAACTGGCGGAACTCGTCGGCAATACCGACAAGCACATCGGTCAGGTGGAGCGCGGAGAGGTGAACGTCGGCATCGACATCCTTCTGGGGATCGCCTCCGCCCTCTCAGTGAACGTGGCGGACCTGTTTGCCGGCGTGCATACAGCCGACGCGCGCGCCCGCGTCGTGCTCATACCTGAACGCGAGCTGGACCGCCTCGAGCAATCTCTCCAGGCCATACGAGCGCTGCGCCGCTCGAACCCGCCGGCCCGCCGCCGCGGCTAGCGCGCCAAGGCCGCCTCCCGGCCTCCGCCCCCCACGAAATGGTCTACCACTCATAAGTACCATTTATCTTGACATCACCATCTATCGATGTCATCGTCGTCCGGCTCTGTGCCGGGGTGAGGCTTCGAGCTACCGGGACGAACGGCGCGGGGCGCGGGAGGGCGCGGGGGAGCGCGGTTGCCGCGCGAGCAGTCGGCCGACAGCGTCGGTCAACGTGGCGAGGGCCGCGTTCACGTCTTCCAGCTCTGCGACTGGCAGTCGGGAGGGCGCGTCACCAGTCGGCGTGATGGGTTCGAACAGCTCGCCGACGGGGACCGACAGCGCGCGCGCGAGCCGGACGAGGACGTCCGCGCCGGGATCCGCCTTACCCAGCTCGATGCGGCCGACGTACTTGTAGCTCAGGCTGGCAAGCTCGGCGAGAGCTTCCTGCGACATTCGGCGATCCAGCCGCAGGCGACGCAGTTGAGCGCCGAGAGGCCGGAGTATCGCCGGGCGCGAACGAGGCTTGGCAGTCGGCCTCCGGGATGACACACGCCGTTGTGTATCGCACTGCCGCGATCGGTGGAACCATCTATAAGGGGTAAGTATGTATGATGCTGACATCTATCGGTGGTATCAACCCTGCGGCGGTTGGCAAGAATGACGAAGAGCTGATGCACGAGTTGCGCGCCGGCAACGGCGATGCGTTCGAAGCGCTGTTTTCCCGCTATGTGCGACTGGTCTACCGCGTTGCGGCCGGCATTCTCAGCGACAGGGCGGAAGCGGAGGACATCACTCAGGAAGTGTTCCTGGAGGTGTACCGGAAAGCGTACTTGTACGACGCGGCGCGTGGATCGGTCAAGACATGGCTGCTGCAGTATGCCTACCATCGCACGCTCCGGCGCAAGGCGGCGCTGCAGCGACGGGTCGCGTACGCGGGAGAGCCGCTCGAAGCGGCGGAGAGCGCGGCCGCCGGCGAGCGTCCACGCCTCACGCGGGAAGAAGGGCGCTGGCTCCTGCGGACCGGCCTGGCGCGACTGCCCGATCGCCAGCGCACGACGATCGAGCTGGCCTGCTTCGAGGAACTCACGCTGCGCGACGTCGCCAAGCGCCTCGGCGTGTCGGTCGGCTGCACGCGGCACTACTACTACCGGGGGCTCGCGCGGCTGCAGGCATGGGCACGCCCGGCGGGCGAGCGCCTGACCGGCGATCGATCGCAGAAATCGATTCTCAGCTGCGCGTTCGGTAACCGACGCCGGAGCGCTTCAGAAGGCGATAAAGCTGGTGGCGTGACACACCGAGCGCCTTCGCTGTGCGCCCGAGCGTAGCGCCGTTTTGTGCGAGCGCCGCCAGCGCGTCCTGCACCGGCGGCAGCGCGTGGCGGCCCGGCCCGGCGGCCGGATTCGGGGTTGCACCGAAATCGTCCGGGAGGTGCCGCACCGTCAACACGACATCGGCGGGTGCCGCCGCCACGAGCATCCGTTCCAACGTGTTTTCCAGCTCCCGGATGTTCCCGGGCCACCTGTGGCGCGCCAGGACGTCGAGCACCTCGGAGTCCAGCCGGGGCGCCGGGCGGTGGCGGCGCTCGGCAAGACGCGCCAGGATCGCGGCGGCAAGCACGCGGATGTCGCCGGGGCCTCGCGAGCGCAGCGGCGGCACTCTGATCTCGTACACCTTGAGCCGGTAGTACAGGTCCTCGCGGAACCGGCCGCTTGTCGTGGCGAGCGCCAGGTTCACGTTTGTCGATGCGATGATCCGCGCGTCGAACCCGGTTTCCTGCCTGCCGCCCAGCCGCTGGACCGTCCGGGACTGAATCGCCCTCAACAGCTTCATCTGAAGATCGATCGCGAGGTCGCCGACCTCGTCGAGCAGCACCGTTCCTCCGTTTGCCCGCTCGAACGGGCCCGCGCGGTCGTCGAACGCACCCGTGAACGCCCCGCGGACGTGGCCGAACAGCTCGTCGCCGGCAAGCGTCGCGGTCAGCCCGGCGCAATCGACGATGACGAAGGGGGCACGGCAACGGGGGGAGGCGCGATGGATGGCGCGCGCGATGCGGTCCTTTCCCGTGCCGGACTCGCCGAGGATCAGCACGGTCACATCAGGGTCGCGCGCCACGCGCGACAGGTCCTGTTTCAACCCGCGGATCTCGGGACACGCGCCGTCAATCTCGGGAAACGGATCATCGGGGACGAAGACCTCAGCCGGAAAACCGCGCCCCAGGCCCACGTGGATCTAAACGCGCGACATACCCGATCCGCACACCCCTTCGACACGATTTTTCCCGCGCTCAGCGGGTTCGAAAAAGCGACACCGCGGCCAGCCCGAATGCCAGGCCTGCGTAGAAGTACGCAGTATCTGACACACACTGGAGTTGAAGGGCTGCCTGTTCGACGCGGTCGCGCGCGTTGATGTCGGTCGCCGCCGTCCGCAAGGCCTCCCGCCAGGCCTTTCGCGCCGGCCGCAGGTCGAGGTACGCGTGCGCGACGGACTCGATCGCCGTGAACAACTCGTCCTCGCCGCGGCACGTGGGATCGAAGATTCCCCGGGACGGCACCTTGACGAGCGCCAGCGCGAGCAGCTCGCGCAGCGCTTCGGCGTGTCCGCCCGTGCATTCGCGCTCGGCGGCGAGGATGATCTGACGGAGAGCAAGGGGCCACTCGACAGCACTCGCGGCCCGCGCGCGACGGCGACGCATGGGGAGCCTCCTTCGACGGCAATCACCGCACGAAGGAGCAGTCCGGTCGTGGCAGAATAGGACCAGACCGCCGACCGTGCGGCGAAGGTTGGCGGTTTAGGTCCGGCAGCGTGTTTGCGCGCGTTGCCGGACCGATTTCAGGTACGGACGCTCACAGGTGTGCCAGTGGATGGTGAGCGCCGGGATGTGATGAAGAGTCGTGGGCGCTCACGAAAGAACGAGCAAGCGAACGCGCTCAGGCTACCGTCATCCGCGTTCAAACACAAGAGAGAAGGTCGTGCCAACCTCCTGCCGGCCGGAGCGGTCTTCCCTCTGGCGCCAACCTCGCGCGCGCATGCGCGCGCCGCGCGAAATCCCGCGCGCAAGTTCAGCGCTCTCGCGTTTTCCCGATAAACACACGCACCGATCCGCGGCACGTCCATTGCGATGGGCGCCGCCCGAGTGCCTCTCATGCACGCGGATCGGCTTCGTCCATCGCCTGCTGTTCGAGCGTCGATCTCCACCGACGGTCTCGTGCTCCTCGACGCCAGCGGCGGGTTCGTGTGGTCGTCGAACCAGGTCGGCGCGCGAATCTGGCAACTGATCGAGCAGCGGCGCAGCGGCGCTGAGATCGCGCTGCAGCTCGCCGGCGATTACGGCATCGCGCACGAGCGCGCGCGGGGCGACGTGGCGGCCTTCGTCGCCGCGCTCGTGGAGCGCGGTCTCCTCGTACAGGACTGACGGCCGTGGCGTGGCAGGCGCAACGCGGACTCCGCTTCATCGCTCTCGCCGCCCACGCGTGGCTGCTGCTGGCCGCGTTCGATCTCGCCCGGCACGCCGGGTTCTCTCACATCTGCAGTTGGCTCCGCCGCCTGCGTCCTGCGAGCCGCCGCTCGTGGGCGGGCGCAGACGACATCGTCTGGGCCGTGGACGAGGCGTGCGTGTGGTACGTGAAGCGCGCCGCCTGCCTGCAGCGCTCGGCCGTCGCCACCTGGCTACTGCGGCGGCACGGCCTGCGCGCGGAAACGGTCATCGGGTGCCGTCCTCTTCCATTCGAGTCTCACGCGTGGGTCGAGGTCGACGGCCGCGTCGTCAACGATCGCCCGCAGTACCAGAACGCGTTCACCGTCCTCGATCGCCTCTGAGGAGCCGCCATGGTGACGCAGTCCGGAGTCTTTTTCTTCGATGGCCGGCCGAACGCGAGCACCAGCGGCTGCCGTCGCGGGGAATCAGGGCTCGCGATGACGTGGGACGGCCGGCTGGACAACCGCGAGGACCTGCTCCTCCAGATCGGCGGCACGCTCCCCGGCTGCGCGACGGACGCGGAAATTACGCTCGCGCTCGTCGAGCGGCGCGGGCTCGACGCGTTCCGGGATCTGATTGGCGACTGGAGCGCGGCGGTCTGGGACGAGAGGAACCGGTGCCTGCACCTGGCGCGCGATTACATGGGCGCGCGGCCGCTCTACTACCACGCCGGCAGCGACTCGGTGTCGTGGTCGAGCAGCCTCGGCGAGCTGGTGGAGCGGTGCGGCTTCCGCGACGCGCTCAGCGAGGCGTTCGTCGCGCGCTTCATGTCGCTGCGCCCGTCGCCCGAGGACACGCCCTACGAGAGCGTGCGCGCGGTGCCGGCGGCGACCTGCCTGTCGTTCGATGCCCGAGGCGCGATCGCCCGCCGCAGGTTCTGGTCGCTCGAGCCGTCGCTGATCCGCTACGCCGACAAGCGCGCCTACGAGGAGCACCTGCGTGCGCTGTGGCGCGACGCGGTCGCCTCGAGGCTGCGGGCGCGCGGCGTCATCTGGGCGGAGCTCAGCGGCGGCCTCGACTCATCGTCTGTCGTGTGCATGGCGGACCGCCTGATACAGAGCGGCCAGGTGGGGGCGACCTCCATCCGCCCCGTGTCGCACGCGACGCTGCGCTCGCCGGAAGGCGACGAGCGGCGTTTCATCGCGGAAGTGGAGCGGCAGCTCGGCGTGCGCAGCGAGATCGTCGGCGTCGAGGAACACCAGGACTGCCGCGACGAGGCGTGGGACTGGGTGTCGCCGTACGCGCTGCACGGCGTGGGCCTCGAGTGCGTGCGCCGGGTGCGCGATGGCGGCGGCCGCGAGGTGCTCTCGGGGCGTATGGGCGACGCGGTGATGGGATGTCAGCCCGACAACGGCGCCGCCGTCTTCGACGACTTCGCGCGGTGGCGGGTGCGCGATGCGCTCGCCAACATGCGCGCCTGGAGCCGCGCGACGCGCAAGCCGTTCGTGGAAATCGCGTGGAGGCTCCTCGTCGCCGCCGATGAAGACCGCGCCGATCCGGGAACGGGCCTGCTGACCGCGAGACTGAAGGAATTCACGGGCGGCAGCGATCCATTTCAGGAGTTGCTGCGGGGCATTCGCCCTGCCAAGCGGGCGCTCGCGCGGATGGTGTTGGGCTACTCAGTTGGCGCGCGACTCGACGTGCCCGTTCTTCCGCCAGGCATCACGTACACCTATCCGTTCTCTCACCGCCCGCTCGTCGAGTTCATGCTGGCCATCCCCGGCGAGGAATCGAGCGCGCCCGGCGATACGCGATCGCTCATGCGCCGCGCGTTCGCCGGCTTCGTGCCCGATCGGGTCCTCCGCCGAACATCCAAGGGCTACTACCCGCCCGCCGCCTTTCGCGCGGCACGCGAGGCGGTCGCGTCGCTGTCGCGAATCGAGGACCTCGAGGTCGTGCGGCGCGGCTGGATCGATCCGGCACGCCTGCGCGAGGCGATCCGCGCGCTGACCGACGGCGGGGGAGCGACAGGCGGAGAAGTTCACTCCGTCCTGCGCCTGGAGAAGTGGCTGCAGGCGCGGCAACACGCGCCCGCAAATTCACAACGGAGGGAGGTGAAGACCAATGAAGTACTCAACGCCTGAACTCGTCGTCGTCGGCACGGCGGCGGTCCTGGTGCAGGGGATCCCGGGTGGAGTGCTCGACAGCGGGGCGACGAACATGAGTCGTCCGGCAGAGGGCATTGGACTGGGCCTGGATGAGTAGTACGTGCCAGCGCTCAGCCGCACCAAATAATGAAAGGAGGTGACGACCATGAAGTACGCAACTCCTGAGCTGGTCGCGCTCGGCCAGGCGTCGATTCTCGTGCTTGGCATCAAGCCAGGCCTGTTCGACCACGGCGACTCCACAACCTCGAGGCCGGTGGAAGGCATCGCGCTCGGTCTCGACGACTGACGCGTCGGCAACACCCTCGCCCCCGGACAGCGGACGCCGGGGGCGAGGGCCCCGAGCCGTGTCCATGCCCCACGTTCTTCACCTCCTCGTCGTCGATCGGAGCCATCGCGCTGCGCTCGCAGCCTGGCAGGGCACGCGCTGGCTGCTTCCCGCGCTCACTTGTCCAGAGCGCGCACGTGTCGATTCACTCATCGTGCGCTGCTTCGAAGAGCAGGGACTGCGCGGCGACATTGCCGGGCGCTGGCTCGGACGGCTCACGCCTTCGCAGGACAGCATGGATTGGCTCGTGGCGATCGACGCGCTGCCCGGTTCACGAGCGACGAACAGTGGTCTCAGTTGGACGCCCCTCGATACTCTCGCCTCAGGGACGTCGCTGCTCGACTACCAGCAGTGGGCCGTCGCGGCGACGCTGCGGCAGAACGGTTTGCCGTCCGTACGAGGGCCGTTCGGCAATCTCACCTGGCTCGGAGAAGTCAGAGACTGGGTAGGCGAGGTGGTGGGTGAGCCGCGCGTGGGGCCGGTCACTCCCTACCGCGTCACCTCTCACGAGGTCGTGCTCAGCGCTGAAACCAAGCGCGGGCGTGTCTACTTCAAAGGTCTCACAGCGGACAGGACAGCCGAGCCTCGACTCACACGCGTCCTGTCAGGGCTGGAGCCGCGCGCGTTCGCGCGAACGCTGGCGTTGGAAGAGAGGCCGGACGACGCCGTGTGGTGGCTCGCCGCGGAGTGTCCGGGCAAAACGCTCGCAACGCGGCCTGACGCGGGAGCGGCCGCCATCGTCGCCCGCGACCTTGCGCGCGTGCAGCGTCGGGTCATGGCGTCGGCACAGGTGCTCGGGGAACTGCAGGAAGTGGCTCTTCCCAGTGCCGCTGCCTGGAGCGCTGGCCTGCTGAGCGACCGCGCGTGCCGCGCCGCTGTCGAACGGGCGTGCGACGAGGTGCGATGCGCGGACGTACCCCGAAGCTGGATCCCGCTCGATCTCGATCCGGTCAACGTGCTCGTAGATGATGACGGAAGGATTAGCTTCATCGATCTGGACGACTCGTTCCTTGGACCGGCGCCGCTCGCGATGGCGATGTTCGCCAGACGATGTCACGATGACTCGGCCTGCCATTCCTACCGGGAGGCGTGGTCTCCGCCATTGAAAGAGGTAAGTTGGCCGGCCTTCGATCTGGCAGCGGCGGTCCTTGAAGGCTGGCTGGGCTGGAAGCGGGTCGAAAAGAGCACCGACCGTGGCGAAGCGCACGGCGTGCTCGACGTAGCCACGGCGCGCCTCGCGCAACGTCTTGTGCGTGCGGTCTACCGCCGGTAGATCGCGCTCGCGACCGCAATCGGGCGATCCCTCGGCTTTCTAGACTTCGGCCTCGGGTCCCACGGGTAGGCAGACTCGTCGCGTTCGACCGCGCGGTCGATCAGCTCGATGAGGAGCGCCGGCATTTCGGCGTTCGCCTGAACCGGTGCGGAGTCGATGGCTCCGACCGTCTCGGCCCACCGCGCGCCTGGAGCGCGCGAATCCTTCGACTCGTACTGCCGCGCAGTGCCGGTGGCGATGATCTCGTCGAGCACGAACCCTCCGTCCGCATTGGGAAACGGCGCGGGGCTGACTGCCGCAACCCAGCGTCCCGGATTCGGCTTGCGCACGACCATCGTGTGCTCAGGCCCGGCAGGGAAGGCGATGTCGTACGAGAAGCACTCGCCTGAAGTGCAGTCGTACAGGTACAACTCGACACCGGTCGTGGGCGGATTCTCGCGCCGCACGTGCAGCGACATGGTTGCGGCGTCTTCGGGCACGTCGATATCGAACACGTGGGGCAGCCCGTTGGGGAGGAAGTCCCCACGATGAGTTCTGAGGACGGCCCGCGACACGGTCAGGACCGGCTCGCGCACCGTGCTTCCCAGATTCGTCACCTCGACTGCGGCCGAAAGCCCCGACGCCGGGGCGGGGCGAATCGACGCACTCAGAACGCGCACCGTCACGGCGTATTCCCCGTCTCCATCATCCGCCGGCGCTTCGTCGGGCAGGTGAAGCCACGCCGAGTCGTTGCCAATGAGGATCGTCCACGTGCCAGGTCCCGGATTGGGCAGCGTGATCGCGTGTCTGCCCCTCGCCAAGGAACGGATATTCGACGGGTGTACGTGCAGGTAATAGCTCCGGAAGAGGCCATGGACGGGCAGGATCGTCGGTCTGACAACCCCACCGGACACCTCCAGCTCGAACGTGATGGCGCGGGTGCCCTGTGGCACCTCGATGTAGTGCGCGTTCGTTCGCATCAGGCCGACGCGTCCGGTGAAGCGCACCGATCCGGTGGAGGCGTCGAGGCGCTCGGCCGCGACGATCGTGGCCTGCGTCCGAAAGACGATGGCCTTTGACGCGTCGTCGTGCAGGTTGAGGAGCGCGCTGTGGGCTCCCATCGTCTTCGGCGCGATGGTCACAGGGACGGCGATCGTCTTGTCGAGCGGCAGCGTCACCGACGGAGCGGTGTGAAACGTCCCGTCGTTGCCGGTCCAGCTCAGGCGATAGGTGACCGGGAAGTCCGGGCCGGACTTGCGCCGGAACCGGATCTCGCGAGCTGCCTTCACGCCTGCCGTCCAGCCTTCGAACTCGAGGATCCCCTGGCCGTCCGCCCCACGTGCGGCGTATTGCGCCAGCGGATGAACCACTCTTGCCGAGGCGACGATGCGCGGCGGCTCGACGGAGCGGGTCAGCTCGCGCCACGCGGCGCGGATGTCCAGCAGGCCGTTCCCCTGCTCGTGACTCCCAAACCCTGGGAGAAAGCGCGCGGAGATCTTCATGGCGCGCGCGAGGCTGTCGACCGAATACGGCCACCGCATCTGTTTGGCACCGCTGATCAGGAGGGCGACGACGCCGGCGGCATAGGGCCCGCTGGCCGAGGTGCAGCAACTGATCTGGTAGCCGTTGGGGAGGCGCCACGCGGGAACGGTGCGCGGCACGGCCGCGATGCCCCGGTTCCACGGAAGATCGGTCGAGAGGCGCTCCACCGGCGCGATGAAATCCGGCTTGATCGCCCCGTCGAGCGCGGGTCCGGCCGATGCCGTTGGGTGCACGATGATCCGCTCGAGCGGACGCCCCCCGTGCAGGGCGGCGTACGTCTCCGGGCCAAGAGATCCTCCCACCGAGAGGAGACCTCCAAGCGCGAGCGACGTCCCGAGCTGAAGGTGATGGTTCAGCGCGCCGTTCAAAATCGGCTTGCGGTACACGCTCACCAGCCGATCGAAAAGGACGCCGCCGAAATCCGCGGCGGTGTCCGGGATGAGGCTGATTCCACCCGAGGAGCTGACGATGTCGACCTCCGGCCGGCCGGCCGCCTCAATGAATCCCTCGAGCACGTCAGCCAGCAGGTACTCCATCGTCGAATTTCGCACCAGCAGCAGCCGGGCCGCCGGCGCTACGCCGTACGCCAGGCTCTCGTCCGTCCTGCTGCCGGCGACCATGCTGAGAGTCATCGCCTCGTGACTGGCCCGGCTCACGTAGATGTGTACGACGCGCGGTCCGGATCCGCGGCCCATGACGAAGCTCACGTCGGCATTTCGCGGATGCCTCAGCTTCAGGAACCGCGGCTCGAACCGCTCGTTGACGTCGGGAACTGGCGATTCGTCCTGGAAGGATGCATCGCCGTTTGCGTCAATCCACACCTTTCCGGTGCGCTTGTCTTCGATGACACCGAACTGGTGCACCACGTTGGAACCGGCGGTCAGGACGAACCTGCCGAAGAAATACCCGCCAGGCCTGGGCAGGATGTACGTGCGGCTGCCGATCCGCGCCCAACTGGTGCCGGGCGTCACCTCGGTGTCCAGCACGACGCGCGTGTCGTCCGCGTGGGCCGGATCGATCGTGTTCAGGATGCCCGCGATCTTCGGGATCTCGCGGCCATCAAGTGCCTTCGCCGCACGAAGCGTCGGATCGACCAATGACGGCTGGGCGCCCTCGACCAGCGCAATCGTCACGCCGCGGCCGTCGAACGTCGGATGCTCCGCCAACCACTGGCCAATCCCGACATCGTTGTCCGCCGTGTAGCCAGGAGCGCGCGACGCGGCGTTCGAGAGGAGCGGAAGCTCGGCATGTGCGTCGTTCGGCTCGCCGGCAGCGACCGGTGTGACCTCGAAGCTGCGGAACATCTCCGCGTTCAACAGCGGCGGGCCATCCCGGTACCACGTCCCTTTCGAGAGAGAAGAAATCTGATAGGCCTCGAGCGCGGGAGACCCGACGAGTTCGAGCACCCGCCCGGTCGGAACTTCCACGCGGAGGTAGCCGATGTCGGCTTTCGTCCGCAGCACGCGCCCGCCGAGGCGGTTCACATGCGCGGCGATCTCTTGCACGTGAACGCCAAAGCTGCCGCCGGCGGTCTCGCTGCTGGCGAGTACGAGCAGCTCAATCGATTTCAGCCCGCTGACGACGGCGCGGTTGAGCAGAAGGCGGTTATGGAAGGACATCCGCCGCGCAACCGTTGTGGCCGGCGTTCGGAGGCCCTGCTCGCCGGAGGCGGCGAGCACGATGATGACAATCAGGAGCATCGCGATCCGCATGAGGCCTCTCGCTACTAACGCAGGTAGATCGCCGACCCGAGCGCCACCGGGCGATCCCTGAGCCGCATCCGCTCGGGCACCTCCGGACGGGGGTCCCACCGGTGAACGGCCTCGTCCCGCTCGGCCGCGGCGTCGATCAGTTCGATGAGCAGTAGCGGCGCTTCAGGGCCCGCCGGCGCCGGGGCGGGGTTGAGGCTCTCGATCGTTTCGGTCCACCGCGCGCCTGGAACGCGCGCGCCCCTCGAGTTGTAACGCCGCGGCGTCCCGGTGGCGATGATCTCCTCCAGCACGAATGCGCTGCCGGCTGTGGGGAACGGCGCCGGGTTCACCGCCGCAACCCACCGCCCGGCGTTCGGTCGCCGAACGACTATCGAGTGCGCACCGGCGGCAGGGAACGCGATGTCGTACGCGAAGCACTCACCGGTCGTGCAGTCGTACAGATACAGCTCCACGCCGGTCGCCGCCGGCTGCTCCGAGCGCACCCGCAGCGACAACGCCGCGGCATCTTTCGGGACGGACATCTCGATCGTGCGCGGCAGGCCGCTCCCGAGGAACTCCGCTCGGTGAGTCTTCAGAGTGGCTGGGGACACCATGAACACCGGCTCGCGAATGGCGCTTCCAAGGTTCGTCGCCTCAATCGCGATCGAGCCGGCCGATGACGCGGCCGGGCGAACGGCCGCGCCAAGGATGCGCATCGTCACCACGTACTCCGCGTCGCGGTCGTCGGCCGGCGTCGGATCGTCGGGAAAGCGCGGATGCAGCGAGCTGTTGTCGAGGTGAATGGCCCACGTGCCTGGCTCCGGGTTGGGGATGAGGACCGTGTGCCTTCCTTTGCCGACGTACCGGCCTGCGGCAGGGTGCACGTGGGGGTAGTAGCCGGGAAAGAGACCGTGCGCCGGCAGAATGGATGGCGCGACAACGCCCTGAACTACATCGACATCGAAGCTGATCGCGCCGGCGCCGGCCGGCACGTGGATGTACTGCCGGTTGATGCGCGCCGGGCCGACGCGCCCCCTGATGCGAACCGATCCGCTGGATTCGTCGATGCGATCGGCGGCTACGATGGTGGCCTGCGTGCGGAAGACGACCGCGTTCGACGCGTCACGCAAATTGAGGAGCGCGCTGTGCGCTCCTGTCGTCCTTGGCGCAATCCTCACGGGCACGGCGATCGTCCTCCCGAGCGGCAGCATCACCCGCGGCGCCGTGTGAAACGTCCCGTCGTTGCCGGTCCAGGTCAGTTGGTAGCTGGTCGGCGACTGAGGTCCCGACTCCCGCCGAAGCCGGATCTCCCGCGTGCCGCTCATCCCGGCCGTCCATCCTTCGAACTCGAAAATGCCCTGGCCCTCGGATCCGCGGGCGGCGTACCGCGCCAGCGGGTGGACGATGCGCGCGGAGGCGATGATGCGCGGCGCCTCCACGTAATCGATCAGCGCGCGCCAGGCGGCGTTGACGTCGAGCACGCCGTTCCCCTGCTCGTGGCTGCCGAAGCCGGGCAGGAACCGGGCCGACAGCCTCAGGGCGCGGGCCAGACTCTCGGCCGAGTACGGCGCCTTGCGCTGCTTCGCCGCGCTGATGAGGAGCGCCGCGACGCCGGCCGCGTACGGGCTGCTGGCCGACGTGCAGCATGAGATTTGATAGCCGGCGGGAAGCCGATGCGTGGGGGCGTTCCTGGGCACCGCCTCGAGGCCGCGGTTCCAGGGGAGATCGACGGCCAGCCGTTCCATCGGCGCCAGGAAATCCGGCTTGATCGCGCCGTCGATCGACGGTCCGGCCGCACTGATGCGGTGAACCATCAAACCCTCGAGCGGCCGTCCCCCGTGGAGGGCGGCGGCGGTCGCTGGTCCGAGAGAGCCGCCCACAGTGAGAGCTGCGCCAAGCGCCTTCGACGTCGCCAGCTCGGAGTGCGTGTTGCCGGCGCCCAGGAGGACAGGCTTTCGGTACACGTCGGCCAGTCGCTGGAACAGGAGACCGCCAAAGTCCGCTGCCGTGTCCGGCACCATCGTGATGCCCGCCGACGAGCTGATCACGTCCACGTCCGGGCGTTTGGCCACGTCGATGAAGCCCTCGAGCAGAACGTCCAGCTCGTAATCCGATCCGTGGTTGCGCACGAGCAGGACACGAGCGTTCGGCGCGACGCCGTACGCGAGGCTCTTCTCCGTCCTGCTTCCCGCGGCCACGCCGACCGTCATGGCCTGGTGGCTGCCCCTGCCGATGTAGATGTGAACCGTGTTCGGTTCACGCCCGCGACCCATCACGAAGCTGACGTCCGCTTTTCTCGGGTGCGTCAGTTTCAGGAACCGCGGCTCGAACCGCTCGTTGACGTCGGCGAGCGGCGTCTCGTCCTGGAACGACGCGTCGCCGTTCGAGTCGATCCAGACCTCCCGCGTCTCTTCGTGCTCGAGAACGCAGAACTGGTGCACGAGGTTCGACCCGGCCGGCAATCTCAGGAGTCCGGCACGGTACGCGCCGGGCCGCGGCAGGACGTACGTCCGGCTCCAGACGCGCGCCCAGCTCGTATCAACCTGCACTTCGGTATCGAGGAGGACCCGCGTGTCGTCGCGGTCGGCGGGACCGCGCGTGTTCAGGATGCCGGCGATCTTCGCCACGTCGCGCCCGTCCAGCGTCTTTGCCGGCCGCAGCGTCGGATCGGTGAAGGAGGGGAGCGCGGTCTCGACGAGCGCGATCGTCACGCCCCGTCCGTCAAAGGTTGGATGCTCCGCCAGCCACTCGCCGATCCCGACGTCGTCGTCGGCTGTGTAGCCCGGCTCGCGCGACGCGGCCGTGGAGAGCGGCGGAAGGCCGGCGTGCGTGTCGCTCGGCTCGCTGGCCGCGATTGGCGCGACCTCGAAGCCGCGAAACATCTCGGCGTTCGACATGGGCGGCCCGTCCCTGTACCAGCTCGCTTTCGACAGCGACGCGATCTGGTACGCCGCGATCGCCGGCGATGCGACCAGTTCGAGAAGCCGCTCGGTGGGCATCTCGATCCGGAGGTACCCGATATCTCGTTCCGCACGGACAACGCGCCCGCCGACGTGCCTGGCGAGGGCGGCGATCTCCTCGGTGTGGAGGATGAACCCATCGGGCCGGGCATCGCCCGCGGCCAGCACCAGTACTTCGATCGATTTCAATTTGCTCACAACCGCTCGGTTCAGCAGCAACCGGTTGTGGAACGACATTCGGCGGTCGCTCTCCGGCGTTGCGCGGTTGGTGGATCGGATTCCGAGCGCGTGGAAACCGACCAGAACGAGGACGATGGGCAGACACACAAGACGCATTACCTGCTCCCGGGTAGAGCGCCACCATGCTGATCGAGCGTGGGCGGCGGAATCTCCGTGCCGGTGTCGGCGTCGTACACGACACCGTCGACAACCGTGTAACGGACGTCGATGGTATTGAGGACGTCAGCGAGCGGGTCGGAGCCCAGGATCACGAGGTCGGCGATCTTGCCGGGCTCGATCGAACCAAGATCGTCGAGATAGCCCGCCTTCTCGATGCCGGTTCTCGTCGCCGCGCGGATGATTTCCTCGGGCGCCACACCGCCTCTCCAGAGCAGCCACATCTCGGCGTGGACGAGGACTGCCGGCGCATTGTGGCCGCTGACCGCTATGCTTCCGCCCGCGCGAACGAGCGCGGCGCACGCCTGCGCCACCTTGAAGGCGCGCATCCGCTCGAGCGGCTTGTCCGTGGGAGTCATCCACTTCACGTAGGTGCTGTTGCTTGTGTATCGCTGAATCCGGGCGAGGCGATCCGGCTTCCGGCGCTGCACCTCCGCGAAGTACAGCCGCAACGGCTCATCGTCCAGACTCGACGTGCCGTCGGCGAGCTGCACCTGCGGCGTCAGGATCGTCTTCGTTCGGGCCAGAAGCTGGAGAACGTCCTGCTCGAGCGGTACCGAGAAGCGCGGATGATCGATGCCCGTGTATCCGTCCATCACTCGCGAGAGCGCCTGTCCGAGCCCCTCGAAGTGTCCAACGATGCCGAGCCCTTCCGCCCTTGCCGCGTCGGCAAACCATCGCCGGGTCCGCCGGCTCAGGACGTTGTAGTCCTTGAGCAGGTCGACGCCCAGCGTGCCGTGCATTCTGGCGCTGTGTTGCGCGTCCTCAGGCCCACGTACTTGTCCGCCGGCGTGTTCGACGGATCGGCCGGCGAAGAACGCGCGCGGGCCACGGAGCCGGCCTGCTCCGCGCATCTCCTCTGCCGCCTGGCCCATGTCCCCGTATCCGGAGATGGCGTCCCACGCCGAGGTGAGGCCGAAGGGGATCGCGCTCGGGTCCTCCCGCGGGCGGAAGCCTGCGTCCTGGCCGATCCAGTGGTAGTGCGCATCGTGGAACCCGGGCAGCAGTGTCATGCCAGCGACGTCGATGACTCCCGCGTCGCGAGGGACTTCGACCTGAGACGCAGGGCCGACGGCAGCAATCCGACGCCCGCGCACGATCACCGTCGCGCGCTCCACAATTGGACCCGCGCCGCGATCTCCCGCGACGGTGATGACGCGGGCGTTGACGAGCGCGAGCGTCGCCCTGCTTTCGTGGCGCGGCGCCTCGAGGTGAAGCGTCGTGACGGCGCGTGGTGTCCAGTCAGGCGCCGCGAGCTGCGCGACCGCGCGGCTGCTTGCGACGAAGAGCGCCCCTGAGTCGCGCCAGGTCAGGGACGTCGTCGCGTCGTTGCCAATCGGCGTCGCGTGCGCGGGATCCGGACGAAGCGTGACAGGCGGAGCGCCCGGTTCCTGCATCGCGAGCCACAGATCTCCATTCCAGCCCACGAACGCAACGCGGCGGCCGTCGTTCGAGGAAATCGCCCCGAGAACGTCGCGCCCGGCTGTTGCGATCGTCCTGCGAGAGCTTCCGTCCAGCGTCGCGGCGAACACCGCGATGCGCGTCAATTCGGGCTGGCCGGTGCACAGCAGCTCCTGGCCGTTCTCCGAGAACGAGACGTGCACCGCGAAGGGTGACGGAAGGACCGGCCCCTTCGGGAGAACCGCAGCGACGGTTGTCGTCCCCTGCTGGAGGTCGAGCCAGCCGTACTCCAGGACGCTCGACCGTGGATCGCGTTGCGGCCCGCTCGGCCGTCCGGAACGCACGAACGCGATCTTCTTTCCGTCACGCGACCACGCCGGCGCGAAGTACTCGAACTCGCCGCCGAGGAGGGTCCGTTGCGCGCTGCCGTCGACGGCGGCGAGAACCACTTTTCCGTGCGCGGCGTGAAGATCGTGGGAGACATACAGGACGCTTCGCCCATCCGGCGAGATCGCCGGCATGTGGTCGAAGGTCGCGCTCGCGTTGACTCGCCGCGGTTCACCTCCCGGCAGCTCCTGTGTCCAGATCGATCCGAGCGCACTGAACGCCGCGCGGCGGCTGTCGCGCGAAAACGAGGGCCACCGGATCGCGCGCACATCGAGCGGGCCGTCCTTGATCCGGCGGCGCGCGGCGGCTCGTGGCGGGATGTCGAATGTTGCCGAGGCGCGGAATGGAATCTCCGTCGGTTGGCCGTCGCTGATCGATACTCGGTACATCCGGCCGCCCGTGCCAACGACGAGTGCCCGCTCGTCCGGTGTGAAGGCGAATGTGGGCATGGGATCCCCACGGTCTCCCCACCGATAGGGATCGTCAGCATCGGGCACCTCGACGAGCAGCCGGTCGCCGCCCGTCTCGAGGTCGCGCAGTCGAAGCTCGGTGACCCCGTCTTGCGCGCGATAGTAGGCGAGCAGCCGGCCGCTCGCCGAGAGCTGTGGCTTCGATTCGTCATGCGCCTGGGCCAGGTTCGTCAGGGTGCGCCTGGATGCGTCGCGTGGGTCGAAGCGCACGAGCACGCTTCTGGATCCGTGCTGGAACCCGGGCCTCGGATGCACCACGTGGATCTCCGAAAAGAAGACCACGCCGTCCCTGCCAGCCACGCCGGACGTGGCGGCAAGATAGTTGTAGGTGAACGGAGCGTCGGCCAGCGCACCCGCCGGATGCGCTTCGAGCGGCCTCACCTCGTGGGAATCGACCGTGACCACCTGAAGGCGCGATGCCACACCGCGCGTGCCGAACAGCAGCTCTCGCCCGTCTGAAGACCACGATGGCGTGCCGGCGACGGGTTTGTCGCTGTTGGTGACTTGCGTCGGACGATGGGTGGCGAGAGAAACGACCCAGATGTTTTCTATACCGCTGCGGTCGCTGACGAAGGCGGCCATCGTCCCATCGGGCGAGAACCTCGGCGCCTGATCCCAGTCCGGCCCCGCAAGGAGGGGCGTCGCTGCGCCTCCGGTTATCGGCATCAGGTAGAGATCGCCCAGCAGATCGAACACAACCGCCCGTCCGTCCGGCGAAACATCGACGTTCAGGAAAGTGCTGCGCGTCAGCTCGAACGACAGGCCGCGTGGCTGCGCCGCGGATGGAGCCGTACGTCCCCGCGTGGGTAAAACGGTGACCAGCACGCCGGGGATGACGAGCGTTGCAGTGATCCCGCGCAGCACGGCTCTCAGGAGACCAGTCATGGCAGTGAAGGAGAAATGGGCGCCTGGATGCCGGCGTGCGATCATCCAGGGCGCCCGTCCGGTCCAGCCTAGAACGACGCGCGAATGACGATCTGGGCCGATCGGGGAGACTGCCGAAATGTCGTGTGTCCGAAGAACGGGTTGAACGTCTGGTTGGCCAGGAACTCGAAACCGAGGTCGGCCCCGTTGTTCGTGACGTTGAAGACGTCCAGGTCCGCGTCAACCTTCACCGTTCCGATGGCGAAGCGGCGGCCGGCGCGCAGGTTCCACGCGTGCAGGTTTGGCGTTCGGAGCTGCCCCTCACCGCGGGTCGGGTACGCGAACCGGAGCGTCGTCGCAAGAGGATTGCTGACCACTCGCCCGTTCGGGAGCCTCACGGTGGGCGGCCCGAATGCCGGGTCCGGCGCCGCGATCCGCGTGATGGTCGGACCGGACCACGTTCCAGACTGGAACGTGTAGTTGGTGGAGAAGAGCAGCGCCCACGGTCCGGTGAGCGACAGCGCCGCCCTGGCGACATGGTCCTGCCACTGCGCGCTCGCGGTCACAACCTGCGTCATGTGATACCCGCTCAGGCTGTTGGTGTCGAAGTTGGCCGTGGCCGTGCCTATCGAGCTGCCGATCCCCTTGTCGTTGGCAAATGCGTTCGGCTGGATGATCGCCGCGGGATCCCCCGGTTGCCACGTGCCGTCGATGTGCCGCCATTGCCGGACGTAGCTGGCCAGCGCCTGTACCCGGGCCGTCTGCTTCGTCAGCGACAGCTCGAGCGAGCTGTACACCGGCGTGTTCCACCGGTTGTTGGTCGCCAGGAGGAAATCGTTGAACCTCTCGTCCGCATAGCCGGTGAAGACGCCTCCGTCATAACGGGCGTTGCTCTCGACGAGCGTCGGGCGGTCCACGAACCGGCGGTTGACGAAGTCCACGTTCACAGCCACGCTGCCCTCGAACTGCCGGCTGAGCCCGGCGCCCCATTCCTGCACGAACGGCTGGTGGAGGTCGGGATCGATCGCCCGATTCGCGATCGCGGCCGCCGTTGGGGGTGTGACGAACACCGTCTCGAACGTACCGTCGCCGTTCAGGTCGTACAGATCCCGCTGGCCCAGGCTCGGGTTGCCCGTCGTGGTCACGAGTCCGGGCTGATCATGGACGCGCACCCAGTGCGCGCGGGCCACGTTGCGGCCGTCAGCGGTCATCCCGTAGTTGACTCCGAAGCGGGGTCCGATCTCGAGGCTGCGCTGGGTCGTGATGTCGAACACTTTGTCCTCGAACACCACGTGATCGAGGCGGACGCCGGCATTGACGGTGAGCCGCGGGGAGGGGCGCCACGCGTCCTGCACGTAGCCGGCGAAGTCGCGCCCGCGCTGCTCGAACGTGGTCAGCTCCGTGCCGTTCACGATCAGCCGGTGAAACGGGATCGCGCCCCCTTCGAGCACGCCCGGCGTGCGAAGCACCTGCTCCTCCATCGTGAATCCGCCGTTGACGTAGGAGAGATGGTGGCCCTGCACGCGCGGCTGACCGAAGACGCCGGCCTGCAGCTCGTGCGAGCCGGACCGGTGTCGCGCGTACAGAGTGGTGTCGAGCGAAACTGTCAACTTGCGGTTGGGCTGGCTGGGCCGTGAGAGGACCGGCGAGCCAAGACTTGCGAGCAGTCCGTTGCCGAGCAGCCTTCCGGCCGAGGAAAAGGTGCGGCTGAAGAGCCGCACGTTGGGGCCTTCGACACCGGCATTCTTGCCGTGCCGGCGCTTGTCGTTGTAGCTGGCGCTCAGCCGCGAGGTCAGCCGGTTCGACCAGGCCGAAGAGAGACGCACCGCCGCCGCGCCCCCGCCGCCGGCCTCGCCGAACGGATGCTGTCCCGTCGCCTGCACGTCAAACACCGGGTTCACGTCTCTCTGGTAGAAGCCGACGAGCTGGTGGCCGGAGGCGAGCTGCGCGGTGCCTTTTGCCATCCAGAAGTTCGCGTCGTTCGTCCGATCGATCGGCTCGTAGCCGCTGACGAGCGCCCGCATCACCGCGAGCTGCGCCGGCGTGCGGCTGACGCCGGTCGTGATGTCCGTGCGGCGATACGAGCCGAACCCCCAGACCCGATCCTTCACGATCGGGCCGCCGAACGACAGATCGACTTGTGTCTGCTCGATCGCCGTGCTCGTGCCCCCCGGCTGGTTCGAGTCGTTCCACCGTCTCGGTTGGTAGAAGAGACCCGCCGCCCCCTTCGGCTGGTTCGTGCCGCTTGCCGTCGCGATGTTGATCACGCCGCCGTTGCCGAGCGGTGCGGACGCGTCGATGCCGGAGGTCTGGATCTGGATGTCATCGATCGCGTCGGTGTTGAGATTCAGGTAGGTGACGCCCGACTTGGCGGCCGAGGTGACGTCCGCGCCGTCCATCTGAATCAGCGTCGCGTTCGAGTCCGCGCCTCTCACGTAAAACAACTTCGATGAGGAGTACTCGGCGGTCACGACGCCGGGCGCGATCGCGAGCGCGCTGAACCACTCGCGGCGCTCGCTGAGCGGCACGCTGCGCAGCAGCTCGCCGCTCACGTTCACCGCCTGGCCGCCGCTGCGCGTCTCGAGCAGCGGCGTCTCCTCGCGCACTTCCACCGTCTCGCCGATGCCGCCGACCCGCATCTCGACATCGATCGTCAACGTCAGTCCGGTCCTGACGACGACGGCCGGCCGGCGGAACGTTGCAAACCCGGCCAGCTCCGCGACGATCTCGTATTCGCCCGGCGGCAGATCGGCCAGCCGGTACGCGCCCACGCCGTCGGTGACAGCGCGGTACACGCCCGGCACCGTGGGGCTCGTGGCCCCCACCGCCACGCCCGGCACGACTGCCCCCTGCTGGTCCCTGGCAATCCCATGAACACTTCCGGTTGCCGGCGTCTGCGCGCCGAGCGGCGACGCCACCCACGCGACAAAGACAGGCACGATCAGAATCCGGCGCATGTGCAGGCACTCCTCTGGATGAAGACGGGGGTGGAAGGATCCGCCGCGGTTCGGCAAGCTCACCGCGGCGGCTCGAGCCGGATGGCTAGACGGGCTCCGGTACGCGCACGCCGCCACGCACGGAGTCCTCGTCCTCGCGCGACGAATCCTCTGCCTCGGGAGGGCGGCAGTACTCGTACGCGAGCGGCGTGCTCTGCGCGCGCACCGTGCAGTCCTCGCGGATTGCCTGGAACGCCCGCATCAGGGCATCGCGATCGACGAGGCCGGCGCGGTTGCCATAGAAGTCGGCGAGCGCGCCCAGATGCCGGCCGTTGTCGCGCATGCGCTGGCCGTGATCCGCCCAGCGCCTGACCCCGTCAGGGTGCGCCAGGATCCGCTCGAAGTTCGGACGGAGACGTTCGATGAGCGCGTCGAGCGCATCCGGCTCGATCGGCAGCCGGCACGCGGCGCGCAGCTCACCCACGCATTCCTTGATCGCGATATCTGGCAATCGCCTCATCATCGGTGGACCTCCTCCGGGGTGTTTCACCCTCGGAGGAGCATGCCCCTCGGAGGCGGGAGGTGTACCGCCGGGCGTTCACGAACGACGGGCATACCCGTTGCGTTCCCCGGGGCAGAGAGCGATCCAAGTAAAATCAGAGATGTCATGAGCCGCACCCCGTTCGATTCGATCTATCGACACGGGTGCGTTCGCATCGCGGTCTGCGTTCCAACTCTCCGGCTCGGAAACCCGATCCAAAACGCCGCGCAGAGGATCGAGTTGGCCGCGCGCGCCGACAAGCTGCACGCGGCCGTGGCGGTGTTCCCCGAGCTCGGGCTGTCGGGCTATTCGAATGAGGATCTGTTCCACCAGGACGCGCTGCTCGAGGCGAGATCCACCGCGGCGACATCCTGGGCGTCACGCGAGGTGCCGGACGGCGCGCGTGCCACCGGGAGGGGATTGACCGAGTGGCGCTCGCCCACTCAACCAGGAGACCAACACATGGCTGATACGATTCGCGGCGTCGACTACTTCTACCTGACGGTGCCGGACAAGCCGGGTGAAGGTGCGCGCGTACTCAACGTCCTGAAGGAGGCCGGCGTGAATCTGCTGGCGTTCTCGGGGTTTCCCGAGCGTCGCCGGACGCAGCTCGACTTCTTTCCGGAGGACCCGGCGGCCTTCAAGCAGGCCGCCAAACGAGCCAAGTGGCGGGTCGTCGGCCCCAAACGAGGCTTTCTGGTGCAGGGCGACGATCGCGTCGGCGCGGCCGCGGAACTGCTGGAGCGCCTGGGCGCGGCGAGGATCAACGTGACCGCGATCGACGCCGTCTCGGTGAACGGGCGCTACGGAGCCATCTTCTGGGTGGCGCCGAAAGATGTGAAGAAAACAGCAGCGCTGCTCGGTGCCGCCTAGTCGCGACCGCGCAGCGGCGCACGTCCAGGTACTGATGGTGCTGGATTCTCCGACACCGCGGGATTTGTGTGTTCCCACGAAGACGTCGTCGCGGCCTGGCTCAGATTCGCCTCACGTGGGGGTGTGGTGTCACACGATACTGCGCTCGCGCTGTACGAATTGGCGCCGTCCCGCTCGCACGAGATCCACCTCACACTGCCTCGCGACCGCCGTCCCCGCACCCCACAAACGACAACCGCCGTCACTTTGCACACGACAACCGTGCCGCTGCGACGAGAGGAGGTCACAAGCCGCTTCGGCGTCCAAGTCACGTCTCCCGCTCGTACCGTTGCCGATGTCGCCGACATTGGCGCCGATCCCAGCGTGGTTGTCGAGGCGACATCTCGCGCACTCGCGACAGGTCTCGTATCAGCGAACGAACTGCGGACGGCCGTAACGCGCAGGTCGGCACGTGTTCGACAGCTTGTCGAACGAGCAATCGAGGAGGCCGGCAAGCGTGCGTGAGTACGCGACGCCCGCCGGCTTTCGCGCTGCGGTCGAGGCCACGCTGCGCGACCGGGCCCGTCGTCTCGGCGTTCCCGCATACATCATCCGTCGCCAGGCCGCCCTGGAACGCGTGATCGTACGACTCACGAAAGTTGCGCCGAACCGATGGGCGGTCAAGGGAGGCATGGCTCTCGAGACCAGACTTGGTGAGCATGCCCGAGTCTCGGTGGATTTGGATGCGGATCACGCTCGGGTGGACGCCAGGCTCCTCAAGGACGTCATTCGGCGCGTGTTCGACCGACGTGCTACGCACCCCGTCCCCGATCGGCTGCCGCCCCCTCTGCGCGAACTTGCAGTCAGCTATCGGAGGGAAGCAGAGCGCGTTGGCCTGCCGACAAACCTTGACGATGTCCACCGGTTACTGGGCGCCTGGCTTGACCCCATCCTCTCAGAAGTTCGGTCACGGTGACGTGGATGGCCGCGAGATGTGGGGCTTCAATTCGGTGCGCGAACGCACGGCAGGCGCCCTCACGGGAACTGAAAGAAGCGTCCATACTTCGTGTTCGCTTGAACCGCCGCCGGCCGTACAGAGGTCTGGGGACATTTTGGAGACGGGGAACGTCTCCGAAGGAAAGGTCAATGGATAGAACAACTTAACTGGCGGTGAGGCAGGGATTCGAATTCTACGAGCGGCCACATCTAACTTGTTGATGGCGCGTCACTTCTGGCTCTAAGAGTTTGAGTCCCAACGCCTTGTTGCCACGCGTCAGTTCTCGGCAGTCGACCGCAATCCTCCGGATTCCACCGGAGTTTTGGAGACATTTTGGCAACGCTCTGGAGGCCTCGGACGGGTCAACCGTCCCGAGGCCATCGTTCAGCGAATCGGCGTGTTTGTTATTAATGAACACATCCAGATTCTGAACATCCTTCATTCTCGCTTTCGACTTCCACGGTTGCGTAGACGATGAGATCGTTGTGGTGAGTTCACCATGCGGATCGTCGCGCTCAGTGACCAGCACGGATTTCTGCCTGACATCCCGCCGTGCGATCTCTTGATCGTTGCTGGCGATATCTGCCCGGACCGCTTCGGCCCGTTCGTGGCACGGCACGATCCTCATCAGCAGAAGGCTTGGTTCGACCAGAAGGTTCGTCCGTGGCTGGCGAACGCGCCCGCGACGCACAAGATTCTGACGTGGGGCAATCATGACTGGTGCGGGCAGGCGTGTAGCTTTCGCTCCGACTCCCCAAAACATGCGCGCTCGACGGACATGCAGATCCTGGTTGATGAAGAGACGACCATGCCTGTGCCCGGGGCTGGCCAGATCTCTGTGTGGGGCACTCCGTGGTCGAACACGTTCCTGCAATGGGCCTTCATGAAGGAGGCCGGCGACCTCGAACCTATCTACGCGGCGATTCCGTTCGGCATCGACATTTTGGTGTCGCATCAGCCACCTTGTGGCTACGGCGACCGTGCGTTTGATCTCGACGCCGGTCAACTGCGGCATGTGGGAGCTGCTAGCGGCGGTCGAGAGGGCCCGGCCCAAGATCGTGATCTGTGGCCACGTTCATGGTGGCTACGGTCGATACGAGCATCAAGGAATCCCCATCCACAACGTGAGCCTCGTCGACGAGCGGTACAGGCTTGTGCATCCGCCAACAGTCATTGACTGTTAGCCGCGCACTCGCGTTGGACGACAGGAGCACGTGTAGCGCTGCTCACGAAATCAAAAACAGCACGTTGAGGGAAATGCCGACGTTCATTGCCTCCGAGCTACAGCCCGAGAATGTGGTCCAGCGGCGACCCAAACGTCGTCGGTGATTTTGGCTCGCTTCGTTGTTTCTAGGAAATCGGTGCAGATCGTTGGACCGTCTCCGGTCAGGACGGGCCCTTTCGTGCGCAGCGGTCAAGTTTTCGGGAGGCGGGCAAAGATACTGGCGTGGCTTCAGCACCTAGCGACTGAGCATGCGCTTCGCCCTGTCGATTCGCTGCTTTAGACCGTCCTGAAACGTCCGTTCGTGCCGACGCTTTTCCACATGATCGGCGATGGCAGCGCGAATCACCTCCGCAATGGACTGATCATCGACCGTCGCGATCGTTTCTAGCGCCTCCGCTTGGTCCGCTGAAAGACGGATCGTCATCGACTTGGCAGGTTTCATGGCCCCATTTTGGGGGATGACACCACGGTTGTCAAGTATCATGGTGTCATGGTATCGTAGTATCACAACAGGAGGAAGCGATGCCCCAAGACGAGAAACCCCATGGTCCTCAGCAGTTTCAGATCCAGATTGATCGTGTTCATTACACCGTCACCAAAGAGCAAATGACCGGCAGTGAGCTGCGAAGTTTGCCCACAACGCCCGTCGGCCCCGATCGCGACCTGTTCCAGGTCGTCCCCGGGGGCCAGGACAAGAAAATCGAAAACAACGAGGTCGTTGATATTCGCAACGGCCTGCGGCTTTTCACGGCGCCGTCGCAAATCAACCCTGGTCGCCATCAGAGGTGAGGTTCGATGAGTCTGCCGGCTGAAGACCGCGCATACCTCGAGGGACGCGGTCAGACATACGAAGTGGTCCCCGAGGCAAACATGATCTGCGTTGTCTTACCAGGCTTTCCTTTGCCACCTGGCTACGACCGTCGCGAGTCCGATCTGTTGCTCCGACTAAGTCCTGGCTATCCGGACGTTCCGCCGGACATGTGGTGGTTTGGGCCGGCCGTGAATTTGACGAATGGGCAACCGATTCCAGCTACCAATTGCGTTGAGCAACATCTCGGCCGGTCGTGGCAGCGGTGGTCAAGGCATTTCAACGGAGGCCAGTGGAAGTCAGGGGTCGATTCGTTGGAGAGCTTTGTGGCGTTGATTCGACAAGAACTCCGGCGATACACGGGCAATCACAGCTGATGGCGGTCACTCTTGTTCTTCCCTCGTCTATGGCGGGTGAGCTGGAGAAAGCGGCCTGCCAACCTTTGGAATCAGGCGGAGTGTTAACCGCTAGGATTCTTGATTCACCAAACGGTGATCTGAGATTACTCGGTCGCGAGTTTCACAGCGTTCACGATTCGGCCTATTTGCGGCGCGAAACCGATGGTCTAACGGTCGCCTCCGAAGGGTATGTACACGCGCTCGGACGAGCGGAGGAAGATGGCGCTATAGCGATATGGGTGCACACGCATCCAGGCGTCGATTCATGGCCGAGACCTAGTCCGCACGATCGCATCGTAGACACGCAGCTCGCAGATTTGTTTCGGCTACGGACCAACAGTGACTACTACGGGGCACTGATCCTGTCTCCGCGGGAGCGAGGCTTGTGTTTTACGGGCCAACTGCATGGTCACGATGGCCGCACGCCGTCAATCGATCGACTGTGGATTGTCGGCGATCGCCTGCGCCTATATCGAACCTTCGATGCTGAGCAGACCGGCCTATCGCCATCGTTCGACCGTAATGTTCGGGCCTTTGGCAAGGCCGTGCAAGAGACGCTATCAGACTTGCGCATCGGGATAGTCGGATGCGGGGGCACAGGTTCAGCGGTTGCAGAGCAGCTTGTAAGGCTTGGCGTCACGCGATTCACGCTGATTGATCCTGACCACTTGTCAGAAAGCAACGTAACGAGAGTTTACGGTTCGTTCCCTCGACAGGTTGGCCGACCAAAAGTCGATGTCCTGTCGGCGCATCTCAGGGCTGTGGCGGAAGGCGCGCAAGTGGAGGCAGTGAATGCCATGTTGACGACGCGCGACGCTGCTCAGACATTAACCGGTCTCGATGTTGTGTTCGGCTGCACTGACGACAATGCTGGGCGGCTCGTGCTATCGCGCGCGGCGACTTACTTGCTCATGCCTGTTATCGACTGCGGCGTGTTGCTGACCAGCACTACCGACGGGACACTCTCGGGAATTGACGGCCGCGTGACAGTGTTAACTCCGGGTCAGGCATGCCTCGTATGTCGTGGGCGAGTCGACCTGAGTCGAGCGGCCGCCGAACTTCTGACCCCCGCGGAACGAGTGCGCCGGGCCGACGAAGGGTATGCGCCAGCTCTCGGAGCGGTGGAACCAGCGGTTGTGACGTTCACCACGGCAGTGGCGTGCGCAGCGGTTGCTGAATTACTTGAGCGGCTCATCGGGTACGGGCCAGAGTATCGGCCAAGCGAAATCCTGCTCCGACATCACGACCGGGAAATTTCAACGAATAGCGCCGAGCCGCGCAAGAACCACTATTGCGATCCGATCACGCGAAAGATCGGCCTCGGACGCACTGAACCCTTTCTGGAGCAGGCGTGGGCGGTCTAGGCTGGCGCGATTGGTGGCGACGCCTAACTGGGCCGACCTGGCGAATCGTCAGCGTCGTCGAAGCTGCCGATGAAGTTCCGGAACGATTAAAGGACGGTGCTGTCATTCTCGTGCAGTCCGGCGAGACGCCGAAGTGGCTGGTTTTCGACTGTGCGTGCGGTAGCGGCCATCGCATCTTCTTGAACCTTGACAGGGGGCGATGGCCGCATTGGCGGTTTCGGCAGTCGGACGTCTTGACGGTGTGGCCGAGCGTTGATTTTGACGCTCCGGAGAAACGCTGCCACTACATCCTTCGAAGGGGTCGAGTCATTTGGGTTCCTGATAGGAGTCACAAGCATGGCAAGCGTAAACGATGGTGACGTTGCCGACGTGAAGGTGCAGAATTCCGGGGAGGTGCCACCCACTCCAGATGTTCCGCCGCTCCAGCCAACCAAAACGCCGATGTTTCAGGCGCTCAACGCGCCACGCTATCAAAGACAGGCGCTTCTTAAGAAGATTCGCGAGTCGTACGGCACCTACCTTGTGTGTTTTGTGAGCGGCAACGCGGCCTCGATCGATCGGGATGACATTGTGTTTTTTGTGGACCTCCTCCATAACGTGGAAAGGGGTCGCGATCTGGACTTGTTGCTCCACACTGGCGGTGGCGATATCGACGCAGCGGAAAAGCTGATAACCCTGGTTCACACGTGCGTGGGCACTGGGCGCTTGCGCGTCATCGTTCCAGATTTTGCCAAGAGCGCAGGGACGCTTATGGCGCTCGGCGCCGACGCCATTGTCATGAGCGATACGTCAGAGTTGGGGCCGATCGATCCGCAAGTAATTCTCCGCGATGGCAACGGAAACGCCATTCGTCACTCCGTACAGAACTACCTTGACGCATATAGGGCGTTCTCTGACACCTTGCAAGACGATCCGGAGGACATCGCGGCCAGGATCATGCTGAGCAAGTTTGATCCCGCGACCTTGAAGCTCTTTGAGGCCGTGCGAGAGCGAGCCCGCAAATTCGCGGAAGATCAACTGAGGACAGGGATGTTCAGGTCAACAACCGGCAACTTTACGGCGATAGCTGCCGAGTTACTGAACACCGAGAAGTGGTTGACACACGGCCAGATGATTGGCTGGGAAGCCGCTAGTCAAATCGGCCTGACCGTCGAGCGCCTTGAGCCTGCCACGGAGCGCTGGCAGTCATACTGGCAGCTTTACTGCCTCCAGCGTCTGGCGATCAAGGATCGCGACAAGCTATTCGAGTCAGAGTACGCGTCACTGCCGACTGAAAGCTCCTCTTGATCGAGAGTGCCGTGAACGATTTGGCGGACCCGTAAATTGATCGGTCCATTGCCGCGGAGGGTACCTTGCGCGTAACCGACGACACCGTGGTGTTGGCCGCGACAGACTTGGCGAATTTTCTTGCCTGTAAACACCGAACGGGATTGGACCTGGCTGCGGCCATGGGCACAATCGATCCTCCAGAGACTCGGTTGGACGCCGCGTTGCAGCTTCTGCGTGAGCGCGGCATCAAACACGAGCGAGCCTATGTCGATCACCTTCGCGGCCAAGGGCTGAACATTGTCGAAATTGCGACAGACGAGTCGCCAGACGTCCGCGTAGCGCGAACGCTCGAAGCGCTCAAATCTGGCGCGGACGTGATCTATCAGGGGGCTTTCGCGGGGAAAGGCTGGACGGGTTATGCGGACATTCTGCGCAAGGTTCCGTGTGGAACCGGCGTGCGCACGAGCCTCGGCGAATACCAATACGAACCGTACGACACCAAGCTCGCACGTGAGACGCGCGGCGGCACGATTCTCCAGCTCGCGCTTTATACGGAGTTGCTCGCCGAGGTCCAGGGCGCCACTCCGCAACGGTTCTTCGTAGTAACCCCTGGCAATCCGTTTGCGGTGCACGAGTACCGTTTAGCGGATTACGCAGCGTACTTCAGGTTGATTCGCGCTCAGATGCTGGAAATGCTCGCGAAGGGACCAGATGCCCTCCTTGCCGAGAGCTACCCTGAGCCCGTGGAACATTGTGACGTTTGCCGGTGGTGGGACCGCTGCAACAGCCAGCGTCGAGCCGACGACCACCTGTCGTTTATCGCCGGTGTTGGCAGCTCTCAGCGCGTTGAACTGGTGTCTCAAGGCGTAACTACGCTGGCGGCCGCCGGGACATTGCCGGTGCCCGTCACGTTCAAGCCATCCCGAGGCGCAAGGGAAACCTACGATCGAATTGCCGAACAGGCGCAGGTGCAACTGCAACAGCGGACGCGCAACGAGCCAGTGTTCAGGATCTTGCCGGTGTCGGCTGGTGAGGGACTGTGCCGATTACCCGAACCTTCCTCTGGGGACCTGTTTCTAGATCTTGAGGGCGCACGGTTTGTCAGGGAAGGTGGTCACGATTATTTGTTCGGGCTCGGACATATCGGCGGCGGTAAAGAATTCACATATCGCTCGTGGTGGGCGATGGATCCGCTCGAGGAGCAGCACGCGTTCGAGACGTTGATGGACGTGATCGCCGAAACCCGGGCCAGCGATCCCGGCCTGCACATCTATCACTTCGCCCCTTATGAAACGACCGCTCTAAAGCGCCTCGCAGGCCGCTACGCGACCCGGCAAGATGCGCTCGACGAGTTACTACGTGAAAAGCGGTTCGTAGATCTGTACGCGATCGTGCGACAGGCGGTTCGCGCGGGCGTCGAGAGCTACTCCATCAAGGAACTGGAACAGTACTACGAATATTTACGCAAGGTCCCGTTGCGTGATGCCGCCACGCACCGAATCGCGGTCGAGATGGCGTTGGAGGCCCGAGATCCCGCGTCGATAGCGGAAGCGACACGCGTGATCGTCGAGGGGTATAACCGTGAGGATGTCGAATCAACTCACCTGTTGCGGCGTTGGCTGGAAGAACTCAGGACGAGACAGCTAGATGCCGCGGTGAACGTGCCGCGTCCGCCGATTGAGGAGCCGAAAAAAGAAGCCCCAAGTGAGCGAACCGCTGCCGCTGACGTCTTGAGGGCGACGCTCCTTACGGAGGTCGCCCCAGAGGCGAGTCAGCCAGGAAATCCACACCATGAACGATGGCTG
>JACPDI010000012.1:0-10441 GCA_016184105.1 Acidobacteriota bacterium | reverse complement strand
TCTCATCGACTGGCACCACCGTGAAGAGAAGGCTGAATGGTGGGAGTACTTCAGGCTGCGGGAGCTCCCCGAAGAGGACTTGTTGGATGAGGTCAAAGCCATCGCAGGTCTCGAGCACGTGGCCGAACTCGGACCCTTCCTGAGCAAGAAGGGCAAGGCAACGGGAAGCATCATTCATCGCTATCGATTCCCGCTCCAAGAAGTTGAGCTGACAGAAGGCGATAAACTCCGCCGCCAGGACGACCAGCCATTTGGCGAGGTACTCGCGCTGGACCGGATCGCACAGACCGTCGATGTCAAGCGCGGTCCGAAATCCGGAGCGGACCATCCGTCGGCAGTTTTCTCGATCGATGTCATCGGCACGCGCGCGCTGCAAGATTCGGTGATGCGTTTCGCAGAGCGTCTTCGTGCCGCAGACTACCTTCAGGCCTCAGCCGGCACCGACTTGCTTTACCGTCGCGCGCCACGCCTGCGCACTGGCGACTTTTCGCCGCAGCAAGGCGAATCAACTACGGACTTCGCCGTTCGGGTTGTAACAGAGCTCGATCGGACGACTCTCGCCGTTCAGGGCCCGCCCGGATCTGGCAAGACCTACGTCGGCGCGCGGATGATTCGTGCGGCAGTGGCCAGAGGCATGCGCGTGGGTGTTACCGCTACCAGCCACAAGGTCATACAGAATTTGTTTGACGCAGTCCGCGACCAGGCCAAGGCTGCCGGTGAGGACGTTCGTCTCGCGCGCAAGCCAAAGGATGGTGAGGAGCTTCCGCCTTACGTTCTGGAATTCAACAAGAACGAAGTGGCCCTCGCCGCGATCAGAGATCGGGAAGTCCATGTGCTCGGCGGAACGGCATGGCTCTGGGCCGATGAAGACGCCGCGGGGTCGGTTGACTTGCTGTTTGTGGACGAGGCGGGGCAGTTCTCGCTGGCAAACGCCCTGGCAGTTGCGCCAACGGCAGGCAGTCTAGTCCTTTTAGGTGATCCACAGCAGCTTGATCAGCCGCAGAAGGCCAGTCACCCCGACGGGGTGAACGTCTCGGCCTTGGGGCATCTTCTCGCCAGCGCCGAAACAATGCCGCCGAATCTCGGAATATTCCTACCCGAGACCTGGAGGCTCGCGCCGAATATCTGCGCCTTCACCTCGGAGCTCTTCTATGCAGGAAGACTGACGTCGGTTCCTGCCCTCGTTAACCAGCAACTGGCGAACGGTCCCTTCAACGGCGCTGGCCTCTGGTGGATCGCCACGCAGCATGAAGGAAACCGTAGCGCATCCGATGAGGAAGTGGAGGTGGTGAGGGTGCTCGTCGATGCCCTGGTAGGCACCTCTTGGATCGACGAAAACGGCATCCAGCGGCCGCTCGCTCCAACCGACATACGTGTCGTCGCGCCGTACAACGCCCAAGTCAATCGTCTCGCGGCGCAATTGGAGCCCCGCGGGATTCCCGTTGGAACGGTGGACAAATTCCAAGGTCAAACCTGCGCTGTCGCCATTTACTCCATGGCCACGTCGCGCCCAGAAGACGCGCCGCGCGGCATGGAGTTCTTGTACCACTTAAATCGTCTTAATGTTGCGACTTCCCGGGCCAGATGTGCGAGCTTTATCGTCGGGAGCCCAGCTTTGATTGAGCCGCAATGCAGGACGCCACGACAAATGCAGCTCGCGAACGGTATCTGTCGGTTTGTCGAAATGGCGAGGCAGCCGTGAGCTGACTCGTATTGCGCGGCCGCGTTCAGATCACGCGTCGGCGGTGGCGGGGGCTTTCGTCCTCACGTCTCCGCGTAGCGAGCAATCGGACCGCTGGCCTGATGACGTGCGATGCGTCGTGGTGCAGCGCTGCCGCTGCCCGGCGGCCGGACCGAGCAGTGTTTAGCCTAATGTTCCCGCATCAGTCAACTGTCCCTTGTCGACTGGATCGGTTCGGCACTGCCGATTCCGTGCGGTCACTCCCTTCAAATCTATTCATCAACCGCTCCTCAGCAACCGCGGGAAAAGCTCCGGCCAACTTGCCACAGTATTGATGTCACTTTCAAGAGCGAGAGCGTATGACCACTGCGTTGGCAGTTCCGAAGGTTGGGCCGCGCACCACGTAGCCGCTGCCCGCGCCTTGAGGCGCGGGGCGCTTTCGGGCGGATTCCAGAAGTCGTCGGCCTTCGACTCAAGAATCAGCAGCGTGCGCTTCGGCTGCGTGTCCAAGAGCACGACAAAATCGGGGTTATACGCTCCGGCAGGTGTCGCAATCTGAAGGCGGCGCGGTTGATTGCGGACCCACCAGACGACGTCGTCCGCAACGTCGAGCAGGGTCGCCAGCTTCGCCTCAGGCCACGAATCGAACGAATATGCATCGTGAAGCGCGGATCGCCATCCGCGATACGGTTGGAACCGAACGAACGTATCGCGAGCTCCGATGGTTGGCAATTCTTCGACACGTAGACCAGTGGGCCGCGGCACACCAAGGAGCGCAGGGACGTTGGCGATCAAGCGAAAGCCCGGGAAGGCAACCCGGCGCTTCGAACTGGCCGGTATGTATTGAGCGCTCTCGCGCTCCAATCCCTGCTTGATTACTCGAGCGATCTCGTCCCCCACTTCGAACGGGTCGAACGGCACGAATCTGTCCTTCGGGCGTGCCTCATCCAACCATCTCTGTACGATGACTCTCACCGGATCGCGATGGATGTCATCAGCGAGATACTCGGGCAAGGCACGGAGGACGCGCATAGCGACAGCTTCCGTAAACCGCGCGCGATCAAGAGCGACCTGCCCCTTAACAGTGGCAATGCGCATCTGAGCCTGAGCGAGCTCCAGGCGGTTGACTGCCATTTCGGTGACCCGACGCAGCGCAGCCGGCTCGAGGTCGAGATTGGGTTCCTGTGGCTGCTTACGTAAGTCAACGAACTCAATCGTCTCCTCGCGGACTACACCCACCTCCACCGGAACGGCAACAGTGGCCGCCGCGCCAGAGTCCTTGACCTCGATGCCTGCGGCTGGTGATGGCTCCCGTCCCGTAAACGCAGTGGCCTCGTCAGCGATTTTCTTGAGCGATTCTTTTCCGAAGCATATGACGTCGAGAGTGTCGGCCTCGCGCTCGCCGATCCGTGACACGCACGGGATTCGATGGAGACTCGATCCCGAGGAGCTGTTCGACTTCCTCCTCAGTCTTGCTCTTGCCCGAGTACGTGAGGTGAATCTCATCTGCGGTAAGAAGCGTACTGCTCAAGAGCCAGTCGTACACCTGCTTCGCATGTTCGATATCCCTCGCAAAGAGGACGGCCACGGGTTTGACTTCCGGAAACGGCGGCACGGCGGCGAGCGAAATCGCCTCTTCTTTAGTGCGAAGACGATCGAGCGCGAATGTGATCGTCTGTTGGTCGATATCCCAGGGATCACGGTCGTCACCTGGAAACTCGCGCACGAGCAACTGCACGGCCTTGGTATAGAGTCCTTCCGCAAGAGCGAGTTTCAGCGGATAGTCGTAGAGCAGATTGACACCGGCCTCCTGGCGAGGCGTGGCGGTCAGTCCGATCTGGAGTCGCGGCTCCAGTTCACGAATGGCGTTGGCCCAAGCCGTCGTTTCCCTGTCGGCTAGCCTTCCGACATGGTGCGCCTCGTCGACAATCACCACGAGGTCCTGTTGATGTTTCAAGACTTGTGCAGGCGAGATCTGAGAGAGGTCGTCTCGACCGTTGAAGATTGGGCTCGATGTGACGAGCTGCGGGGATAGGAGGTAGATTCGTGGCCCCCGCGCAAATGTGGCGGCCTGCGGGTCGAGTGCTGCCGGGCTCGTAATCTCGTCCGCCCTAATCACGAGTGGCTCCGGAATTAGATTCGGGTCGGTGAACAGATAGTCATGGAACGCGGGGTCAAGTGCGTCGTTCAACCGGCGCAGCACGGCTCGTCGAGGAGCTAGCAATAGAAACGTACGCGCCTCTCCAGACAACCACAGAAGCGCGATGATCGCGCCGGCGAGCCGAGATTTGCCTAGCCCTGTAGCGAGAGAAAGCGTAAAGGCAGGATGGCCCGTATGCGTCCATCCAGACCCAGTCAGAAACTGCCGGACTTCCTCAGAAGTACAAGTCGAGAGCCGATCGGGCAGACGAAGAAGCACGTCGCGAACACTCGCCAAGGCCTCTGCCTGTGGCGGCCGTAGCCGCATCGTCCTGACCACCAAATCATAAGCGTCGCGGAGCAGCCGTTCGCGGTTCAAAACAGGCCTGCCGTCAACTGCAGATCGAACGGGATTCGTCTCAGTTCGACTCCCGAGCCTACAGGCATCAACGAGCTGTTCTGGCCTCGGTGATAGTAGATGCGGACGCGACCGCCGGTGCGGAGAAATTCATCGTGATCCTGCGAGACGCGTTCGAGGAAGCTGCCATCAACAAACTCTTTGCTCTGCACGTAGACAGCTCGAAGCGGTTCCCACAGTGCCTCAGCGAACCATCCTCGGTTGCCACCAATCGGGACGAGACCCTCGATGCTCGCGAGCATGTGAAGAAAGGTGTCGCTACCGGTGGGATAGGTGACGTAGTCCAGCTCGACCACTGCAGAAGGCCGATCAATCCGAGCGGCGGAAGCCCCAAGCTCCACGGTGAAGACCCCCGCCAATTCGCTAGGCGCTCGACGCTGTCCGTTGATGATTAGGCCGCGCTCGGCTGCTTCCCCGTTAAGGTCGGCGGCGAAGACGCAATCCTCAGGAAGAGGATGTCGGCCGCGGGACGCATGCAGCAATCGCGGGGCAGTGAGTGTCTGACGTAGCCCAGTGTTGCTGGGCAGTTCTACATACACGGCACGTCTGCCGGTCATTGTCGCGATCGCGGCCATCTCCGCTGCGGGTGCGCCAATGTCAACGACGAGGCCTTGGGGCTGAGTAAACAGCGCGATGAGCCGGAGCATCAACGTCGCTGGCTTCGAATAGGTGATCACTTCCTGAATCACGTTCTCGGCTTGCATGTCCGTCAACTCGGCTTTGGCGTCTTGGCTGTAACCAACGAGTTGGCCTTGCGCGCGACGCTTGTCACCCCCGAGCCAAACGGTTTCGACATTTCGAGGGGCAGATTCCGCACCATCCAAATAGCGCTTAACCGCGGGAATCGCATCCACTTTGTTCTTGAAGTCCACGGCGTCGCGCGCTGCTGCCTGAAGCAGAGTCTCGGGGGAGTATTCCCAAAAACGTTTCGGACGACTTCCTGGCGTGGACGTCTTGCCGGGCTTTGTGGTACCCGTCCAGGGAGCGCCGCCGCTCGCAATGGCAACGGCCGAATACTCCTGCCCCAAGCAGGCGACAGGCAACTTGTCAGTCACAATTCGCAAGTCGCCAGAACTGTCCGGGCCGTTTAGGATTCGACCTTCGCCGTCAACCTGCGCGATTAACCAAGGCGGCGGTACTAGTGGAGGGGGCTCGACGTCTTCCGCGACCTGTATGCTCAACGCGCGACGGGCTTTCGCGCCCTTCTGATCTTCGACCTCGACCGTGAACCGGAACAAACCGGGCGTTTTGACATCACCCTTGGGCGCCCAGATAACACCGGACCGCTCGCTTATGCGCCACATTCCAGGTGGCAACGCACCGTCCACGATTCGCCAACGGTACGGCGCGACATTGACCTCAAATGTGTAGTCATCCTTGTTTGCCCCCTTATGTTCCGCGTTCCAAGGACCACGCGGGTCGGCATCCTGATTTGCGAAACCCTCCGGCGGCACGCGTAGCGCCACCGCCGGCAGCACTTCCTTCCGACGTGCAAAAACCACGAGGTTGTCGTGTGTGGGAGAGAACTCACGTTGGTTTGGGATGTTGCGAGGACTGTAGCCTTTCTGCCACGCGACAGTCCCGACGTAGTTCCTAACTCCCGCGAGCTCGGTCAACAGGATTTGAACGTACGGCAGCTCGCCGACGCCGCACAGTGCGACGATTGCTCCCTCGTCTGATAAGAGTCGCAGGCCACGACGAAGCAGACCTTGGACAAGCGTTAGCCAAGTGTCGAGCGCTGACTGATCTTCAGCAGCGTCGAAAGCAGCAGCGTTGGTGGTGATCCGCGGCAGATCGAGATACACGAGCTGGGCCCGTCGAGCGTGTGTGCGCGTCAGCGCGCCCAGCGCCGCCACACTATCGCCGACGACGAACCACGGGTCTGTGAACGGGTCCGCGGTGAGCCCGTGTTCGATAACGAGCAGTGGTCGAACATCGGTGCGGAGTGGATCGTCAACCTCGTCTCGGGCAGTCCAGCCGCCAGCCGTCCACTCGGTTAAGCAGTCTCGGTGGGGCCAGGACAGTGAAATGCGAGGGCGTCTCGACTGTCGATTCGTCTGAGTGGTATCGCTGCGGGCTTCCGCTGGGTCGACGCTCTCAGGATCTTTAGAATCGTCGCCTACTGTGATCCATTTCCGCCAGCCATCTTCGACGCTTGCCCAGTCAGGAAGTGCCGAGTTTATGGTGTTCCACGCGGCCCGGCCGTGCGGGAGAGGTAGTTTCGGATCAGCGTGAGTGCGAAGAGCCGCAATCGCGTCGAACGTCTCGTGCACAGCCGAAGCCGGCTTGCCCCGAAGACCGACGATGAAAACGCGGCGACGGATTTGTGGTAGCCCGAAATCCGCAGCGTTAAAAGTAGCTGCAGCAACTGCGTAATTCAATCCTGGTGCCGGCGTGCGCAATCGATCCAGCAGCCACCGCGCGTAGGCTTCGTTCTCTCCCGCGAGCAGCCCTGGAACGTTCTCGAACACGAAAGCAATCGGGCGCACAACTCCTACGACATCAGGCATGAGCCCGAGCAAATCACGTTCGTCGCGAGCTCCACGCCTCGCACCGCCGATCGACCACGGCTGACACGGGGGGCCTCCTGTCAGGAGATCTACTCTGTCAGTAAAGCGTTGCCACTCGACATCGCAAACGTCTTCTTCCAGCACAGAGTCGACGGGCCAAGGGCCGTTTGCCCGCAGGGTCCGAGTCGCAACATTCCAGTTGTCAATGAGAGCGAGATGTTTGATCCCTGCCGCATCCGCCGCACCCATTGCCAAGCCTCCGAATCCGGCGCATACCTCGACGCTAGTGCGCAAGGGTTGGTCTACTGTCTTGATGATTCCGTTGATAACTGCTCGTGCGAGGCTCGGAGGTACTGCGTTGCCGTAGCCGCGAATCTGATCGAGTTCGCCGACTCCGGCCGCCGACGCCCAATCGGGTGCGAATCCCTGAAGGACGGCGACTTCGTGCGCCCTCAGTCTTCGGTAACGTCCAAGGCGGGGATCTAGAAGGTGTGCCTCCTGTGGGAAGCGCCACCACTCGCGGCGTATTGTCGATGACGGTGCGAAAGGGGTTTGTGGACGATGACGCGGATCGAGCGCGACCGCGTGGCTCCAGTGGCAAGGCGGAATCGCGTCGGCCGTCTGGCTAGTTTGCTTGGCCCGCCTTCTCCCACGTCGCCCTTCGGGACCGTTGGACCGCTCAAGCCATTCGACTATCGCACCTAAGCGATAGCGGACTTGCCGACCGACCGACACATGGGGAAGCCCTTCCATCCGGAGCCTCCAGAGTGTTGTGCGTGATACCTTGAATTCGGTGATCACGTCTTGCTCAGTCAGGTACGGGTCTGACAGGGGAGGCTCATCGTCGAACTGGATCAGCTGAATTTGCTCGCTCATATGGAACCAGGTGAAACGAAGACGCACAATTGAAACAATCTGCAACGAAATATAGACCTACAAAAGGACCCGGTCAACGTCATTCACGGTCTGTGAAGGGAAACCAGCTCGACAGCGTGCCTGTCTTTCCTCCAAAGCGGCGGCGCCCCCCTGGCCGACCTGCCATGAGTAGGTCCGAACACATGTCCCGGGTTCGGAGCGCGGACACTGTTCCTGAGATTGCCTTCCGACGGGCACTCTGGGCGATCGGCCTTAGATACCGCGTACGAGCTCGATTGCCCGGCACGCCGGACCTGGCCTTCCCAAAGTTGCGCCTGACGATCTTTGTCGACGGTTGCTTCTGGCACGCTTGTCCGCGGCACTACGGCGAGCCGAAATCAAATGTTGGATTTTGGAGGACGAAGATCGCCGCGAATCGGGAACGTGACCGCCGTGTAAATCGCGAACTGCGAAAACTCGGCTGGCGGGTTGTCAGAATCTGGGAGCACGAGCTTCGCGAAAACTTGCCAGGTGCAGTCGCCCGGATTCGACAGTTGTTGACGCGCGCGGCCGCAACATAGATGCCGCCACGCTGCAGATTAAGCTCTCTGCTTACCGGCGTCTGTCGTCGAGAGCTGGCAATCACGCAACAGCCTGGCTCGCGCTGCGCGCAGGCGCCGTCAATGCCCGAAGGCCGCCGTGCGGTCGGAGCGCAGCGACGAGCATTGACGGCGACGAGCACAGCGCCACGCTGGAACGCGTGATGGCCTGACACTCGATCGCCTTTCACCCAACACCGCCCAAAGCGGCCCCAACGTTCATTGTTGCGGCGTATTCCGCCTTTCATAATCGCGTGTGATCAGACGGCGGATACCGTCGGGGAGGGCACTTTGGATTTCGATCCCCGTGACTACGACTCGCGCGATCGCGACGACTTCGATATCTACGACGCGCGCTGGCTGGACGATCCACGCGATCCAGATGACCGAGACAGGGACTTCGAGCGTGACCGTGACCCTCGGGGCCACGACCCGCGCGACGCGTTCGTAGAGGGCCTAGAACTGCTCCGCGGACTTGAGCGGGAGCTGGTACAGGACGAGCGCGAGAACCTGTACGAGTTGAACCGCGAGGACAGCCGGATGCTCGCCACCATCGGATCCTTTCGGGTGGTCGCCGAACGGGACTTGGAGACGGCCCGCGATCCGGATTGGGATCCGCGGGACGACACGCTGGAGCACCTGCGGGATGAGGGTCTGATTCGATTCGTAGCCATCGACAGCGGCGAGCGCGCCGTCACGTTGACTGAGGACGGCAGGGACCTGCTGGAATCCAACCGCCGGGAACGCGATGAGGACGACGAGCGCCAAGAGTTCCACGCAGAGGTGAGCCGCCCGCGCGAGCTTGAGCACGACTCGCAACTCTTCGCCGCGTACGTCGAGGTCGAGGGGCGCCTGCGGGATCAGGGCGCCGACGTCGAGCGGGTGATCCTGGAAATCGATCTCCGGCGCGAGTACCAGGAGTGGCTTCAAGAACACAACAAGGGCAACCCGAACAGCGACGGCCGGCCGGATCGCGACGCGCGAGAGATCGAGGCCTGGGCGCGTGACCACGATCTCCCGTACTTCGATGAGCGGGTCCATTTCCCCGACTTCCGCATCGAGTACGAGCTTGACGGCCGCGACCGTCACGAGGACGTGGAAGTCATGAGCGAGCACTATCGCGGCGCGTACGCAGGGTCAAAAGCGCAGGCCGGCTTCACGTGCTACCGCGGTGGCGGTGGGCGCGGTGGCGGAGGTGGAAGCAACACCGGCGGCAGCCCATTCGATCCGGGCTTCGCGGAGGAGTTCCTATGATGAAGTGGGCGCGGCGTGAACTGTGCGACAGCATCCGGCCGGAGCGGGAAAAGGCGGTGATGGAGTTCGGATTCACCGAGCCGCAGGCCCGCTTCATCTTGCACGTTCTGATCTACTCGGGCGTGTTCATCGAACGGCAGTACAGGGCATTCATGGGCATTACCCACGGCCAGAAGACGAAGGACTTCTTGGCCAACCTCGTCGGTCGCGGATACGCCACCACCATCACTCCTGGGAAGCTGCACCAAGGACGCCTCTTCCACGTCCAGTACAAGCCGCTCTACGAGGCGATCGGAGAGGCTAACAACCGCAACCGCCGGCCCGCCTCCAAGGGACGCTTTGTCGAGCGCCTGATGCTGCTCGATGCGGTTTTCGGGGACACGAAGCACTCGTGGCTTGGGACCGAGCGGGACAAGGTTGCGTATTTCGATGACGCCTTCGAGCAGGATCGCCGGCTCTTCTACCCGAAGCTGACGTTCGGGGAAGGCCGGCAGAAGACTGTTCGCTACTTTCCAGACAAGCTGCCGATCGGCATCGCTAAGGACGACCGGCGTCACGTCTTCCTCTACCTGGTGACGCGGCGCGTCCCGTCCGACTTCCGCGTCTTCCTGGCGAGGCATGCCGACCTTCTTATGGGGGTAGATGAATGGACCATCCGGGTACTGGTGCCCAGGCGATTTTGGAACGCGGTGGCGCTCCATCGATTCGCGATTCGGGACACGTACATCAAGCGGTTGACGCCCCATGAGGTCGAGGAATTCGACTGGTTCTGCCGCGCCCGGCGCGGCCAGACTACGGACCCTGCGCCCTCTTGGGGACTGGACTTGGCTAAGGCTTCCCGGAAGTTCGGCTCGGCGCGGTTCCGAGCGCTGGAGCGAGTCTGGGAGCACGACGGCAAATGGGCTCTCCATAGCTTCCAGACCGACCTTCTGCTCGAGAAATTCCGGCTGCGGAGAGGCGCGATTCGGTTCGTTCTGATCCCCCA